>NZ_JBRFJE010000012.1:0-54926 GCF_052932165.1 Finegoldia sp. P3-F-LR
GCTTACATACCTAATATTTAGTTGTTATTCAATTTTGATAAGCCTAAATTTTTAGGCTTGTTTGACATGCCTTAAATTTCAAGATAAATTATTTTTTATTTTCTCTTGACATTTGATAGCTGGTCTTCTTTATTTAAGTATTCTTGTACTATTTTCATCTTAAATTTTGTACTATATTTTGTCATGAAAAAACTGACCTCCTCTAAGTTGATTTTGGGTCCAACTTTTTGGGGTCAGTTCATTGACAAGTAGTTTTTGTTTTTTATAATCCTAAAGCTTCTTTTAATTTAGCTTGATCAAATCCAACTATTTCTTCATCACCTATGATTGTAACAGGTACACCCATGTGACCTTTTTTCATAAGTTCTTTTCTAGCTTCTTGATCTTGTGATATATTTTTTTCTGTATATTTTACGTTGTTTTCGTCCATATAATCTTTTGCAGCGTGGCAATATTGACATCCATCACTTGTATAAATTACTACGTCTTTCATAAAAATACCTCCTTAAAAGTCTGTATTTTATATATACCCTTATTTGAAAATCCTAATCAATATCATTCAACTTCTTTACAATATTTTTGTAATCTTCCAATGACAAATTCTCAGCTCTCAAATTCTCTTTTAAACCTAGCTCTTGAAGAATGGACTTTAATTTCTCCTTGTCAACATTCACAAACCCACTAGTAAAACTGTTCAATATGGTTTTTCTTCTTTTGCTAAAACCCGATCTGATTAATTGGCGTAAAAGTTCTTGGTCAATATCTTCATCTAATTTTTTAAGCTTCATATTTACAACTGCACTGTCTACTTTTGGCTGTGGCATGAACACAGTTTTTGGAGCATTAAGTATTATTTTAGCATCGCTATTTTGTTTTACAAACAAACTCAATGATGCGTAATCCTTGCTTCCCACTTCAGCGACCATTCGATTTGCCACTTCTTTTTGAACCATAACAGTGATTGATTCAATAATATCTCTATAATTAAACAAATGCTCGATAATTGGTGTTGTGATGTAATAAGGAAGATTCGCAACCACTTTAAACTTTTTATCTCCATGATTAAGTTCATTCAAATCTACCTTTAACACATCTTCGTTTATTATTTCAAAATTATCTCTATCTCCAACAGTGTATTTCAAAACATCCATAAGTCTTGAATCTATTTCTATCGAATACAAAAATTTGCATTTGTCGACAAGTCTTTCTGTTAATGTTCCAAAACCAGGGCCAATCTCAATAACATAATCATCTTCTGTGATATCAGAATAGTCGATAATATTTTCAATCAAATTTCCATCGATTAGAAAATTTTGCCCCAAAGCCTTTGAGAACTTAAATCCGAATTTGTCCAATATTTCTTTAATATAGGAAGGTTGGTGTAGTCTATAACTCATCTATTAATAGCCTCCTCTAATTTTTCTCTTGAAATATTGTAATTGTTTAGCATTCTAAGAAAAGATTTTGCATTGCCGTAACCAATATTTAAAATTTTACCGACTTTTATTCTAAGCGATTTGGATCCTTCTCCTACTAATCCATAGTAAATCATATCATCCATCGTGTATTCATTCTTAGAATCAATCATTGACGGATGAGCGTTTTCTATGGCTATTATAATGTCTTCTTCTTTTGCATTTTCAATTCCGATATCCTCATCTTTGATACACAAATCTTGTGCTATAAATGCGTTTTTTGCGTTTGGAATAAAATCATTAATTCTTTTCCTAATTTTATTTCCTGCATAGTCTGGATCCGTTAGAATTATTATTCCTCTGTCTTGGTCGATTTTTTTGAGTCTTTTGAGTAATTTGTCGCTAAAATAAATCCCACCAGTGCAAATCACTTCACAATCTAGTGCTCTTTTGACTCTTTGCTCATCGTCTCTTCCTTCGACAACTATTATTTCTTTTATCATAATTTACCATCCAAAAATATCATCAGCATTATTGCAAATGATTTGTGCCGCTTCTTTTTCCGACATTTTTTTCAACAAACTAACCTCTTGTAAAACCAAATTCACATATTTAGGTTCATTTCTTTTCCCACGATATGGATGAGGCGTCAAATAAGGAGAATCTGTTTCTACTAAAATTTTATCGATAGGTAATCTCTCACAAGTTTCCTTGACATTTCTAGCATTCTTAAAAGTTACAACTCCACTAAATGAAATATAATATCCCAAATCAATAAATTTCATTGCCATTTCATAACTTCCAGAATAAGAGTGCATTATTCCTCTTACATTAGGATATTTCGCCAATATATCGTATGTGTCTTGGATTGCATCTCTTGTATGAATAATTACAGGCAAGTTTTTTCTTTCGGCGATTTGCATTTGTTTCTCAAATAGATATTTTTGCTTGTCCTTGTCGTGTTCATAATGATAATCCAGTCCAATTTCCCCGATAGCTTTGCATTTTGGATTATCAGCCAACTCTTCTATCCTAGAAATATCTTCATCCGTAAATCTGCTATCTTCTTCAGGGTGAATCCCCACAGCATTGTATAAGAAATCATACTTTTTTGACAATTCTATGGCTTTAATGGAGTTTTCTACATTGTCACTTGGAAGCATTGCTTTTACAACAGAATTAGAATGTAGATTGTCGATTATTTTATCCCTATCAAAATCAAATTTCTCATCTGTCAAGTGACAATGTGTATCGTATATTACATAATCTCCCATTAAGATACAGTCGCTCCGTCTTCAAATTCTGAATCAAGTAAACTTGCCATAGTCAATTTATCGCCTTTACTTGCAGCAAGAAGCATACCTTGAGATTCTACTCCTCTCAATTTTACAGGCTTCAAATTGTACACTACAATAACCTTTTTGCCTATCAAATCATCTGGTTCGTACCAGTTTTTAATACCAGAAACTATTTGTCTTGTTTCTTCTCCTATTTTAACCTTGAAAACCAAAAGCTTATCTGCATCAGGATGTTGATTTGCTTCTACAATTTGTCCAACTCTCAAATCAAGCTTGTCAAAATCATCTATAGTTATTTCTTCTTTTTTCTTAGCTTTCTTTGATTTTTTCTTAGATTCTTTAGGAGCTTCTTCTTTGTTATTGTCTCTTAATTCAGAAACTTTTTTACCAGTTCTTTCTTCGATTAATTTGTCGTTAACTTCGTTCAATCGTTCAGTTTCTTTCTTGATATCTAATCTATTAAACAAGTTTTCTCCTCTTTGAACCTTAGTTCCAGAGACAGTTTTACCGAACACTTTTCCATCTTCCCATTTGATTTCAGAAAGACCAATTTGTTCTTTAATTTTGTTGCTTGTTTCTGTGATAAATGGAGAAGTTAATATACAAATAACTCTTATCGCATCCATCAAATTATACAAAACAGTCTTCAATCTTTCTGGGTCTTCTTTAATCAAAATCCATGGAGTTGTTTCATCAATATATTTGTTGGCTCTTCTAACAACTTTCCAAATTTCTTCTAGTGCATTTGAAAAATCAAGTTCTTCCAATAACTCTTCAACTTTTCCTTGACATCCTTCGACTACAGGTATTAAACTCTTGTCAATATCGTTGTTGTCATTTGGTTGTGGGATAACACCATCAAAATATTTTTCAACCATTGAAACTGATCTACTTACAAGATTGCCCAAATCATTTACCAAATCTGAATTATATCTGTTCATAAATCTTTCTGTCGTAAAGTTACCATCATTACCAAAAGTAAAATCTCTTAAAATGTAGTATTTCAAAGCATCTACACCGTACAAATCGATAATTGGCTCTGGATAGTATACATTTCCCTTTGATTTACTCATCTTATCTTCATTGAATAAAATCCATCCATGAGCGAAAACTCTCTTTGGCAATGGAAGATCCAACGCCATCAACAACGCTGGCCAAATAATTGTGTGGAATCTTACAATTTCTTTTCCAACCAAGTGAATATCGCATGGCCAGAATTTATCAAATAATTCTTCATCTTGTCCATATCCAATCCCTGTCAAATAACAGCTAAGCGCATCAATCCACACGTAAATAATATGCTTATCATCAAATGGAACCTTAACTCCCCAGTCAAAGCTTGTACGAGATACGGATAAATCTTCCAATTCACCACTTAAAAAGTTATTCACCATTTCGTTCTTACGAGATTCTGGCTTCAAAAAATCTGGGTTGTCTTTGTACAATTGTAAAATTCTATCTTTGTATTTTGATAATCTGAAAAAGTACGATTCTTCTTCGTGATAGTGAACATCACGTCCACAATCTGGACACTTTCCATCCTTTAGTTGTGATTCTGTCCAAAAAGCTTCACAATCGACACAATAATGTCCCTTGTAAGTAGACTTGTAAATATCTCCCTTATCGTATAATTTTTGAAAAATTTCTTGAACATTTTTTTCGTGAGCCTTGTCTGTACTTCTGACAAAACTATCTATGTCTATGTCTAGTTTTTTCCACAAATCCTTGGCACTTTGTACAATTGGATCGATATAATTTAATGGATTATCACCCATATTTTTTTCTTTTGCTTTTTCATACAACTTTTGACCGTGTTCATCAGTACCTGTAGTCAAAAACACATCGTAGCCTTGAATTTTTTTGAATTTCTTCAAAGTATCCGCAATAATTGTTGTATAAGTATGACCCAAATGTAAATTACTACTTGGATAATAGATCGGAGTAGTAATATAATATGATTTCTTTTCTTCTGACATAATTTCCCTCCTAAATAAAACTACAATAAAATAAAAAAATCCCTTATATGACATACATCATATAAGGGCGAAAATCCGCGTTACCACCTTAATTTTAGAATATAAAATATTCTCTCATTGTTTGGCACTTTAATGCCTAGCATTTGATAACGGATGCTCCCGGAAAAATTTAAAAGCATAAGCTATTCAACTTTTCAAACTCAAAGACCATATTCTGCAGTAATCTAATATCTTATTCCACCAAACTAAGACTCTCTTTAAAAAAATTATTACATACTCATCTCATCATAGTCATTTTATCAATATATTAAAATAATATCATAAACAAATGATTTGTCAAGCAATCAAAAAAGAGAGGCTATTATACATAACCTCTCCATAAATTTATCGACTATTTTAATTCGATAGTAGCTCCAACTTCTTCAAGTTTAGCTTTTAATTCTTCAGCTTCTTCTTTAGAAGCGCCTTCTTTAATTGCTTTAGGAGCTTCGTCTACGATAGCTTTAGCATCTTTTAATCCTAATCCAGTTAAGTCTTTAACTGCTTTGATAACTTTCATCTTAGCGTCACCAACTGATGCTAAAATTACATCAAATTCTGATTTTTCTTCTGCTGCTGCTCCACCTGCTGCTGGTGCTGCACCTGCTGCTGCTACAGGAGCTGCTGCTGATACTCCAAATTTTTCTTCTGCTTTTTCTACTAATTCATTTAATTCAAGAACAGTTAAGCCTTCAACTGCTTCTAAGATTTCATCTATTGACATTTTTTACCTCCAAATTTTATTTAAATTAATTATTCTTCTACTGTTTCAGTAGTTTCGTTTGATTCAGATTCTTCTGAACCTTCATTTTTTTATTTAGCAATAGCATCTGCTAAATATACAAATTTTGATACTGGAGCTTTGAAGCTTCCAAGCATTTTTGTAAGAAGAACTTCTCTTGAAGGGATAGATGCGATTTTCTTTACACCTTCAACATCTAAGAATTTGTCTCCTAAATAACCTGCTTTAATTTCTAAATTTTCGTGATCTGCTGCGAATTCTTTAGCTATTCTAGCTGCAGCGATTGGATCATCCATACTGAATGCAACCGCGTTAGGACCAGATAAGTAATCTAAGAATCCATCAAATCCCAATTCTTTAAAAGCAAAATTCATCATTGTGTTTTTGTATACTTTGAATAATACATTTTCATTTCTGAATTTTTCTCTTAATTCTGTTGCTTCGCTAACATCTAATCCTCTATAATCAACGATAACCATTGATTTAGCATCATTAATATGTCCTTTAATTTCATCAACAACAGCTTTCTTTTGATTTAAAACGTGTTCTTTCATTATTTCACCTCCATGAAAAAGGCTACACTAAAAAAGTCTTTCCATCCAAAGACAGAAAGACTGATAAACTCATATCTTATGCTCCTCTGTAGGATGATTAAACTTTAATAGTCCCTACTGTCTTCGGTAGCCCAAATTAATTACTTGATTATTATATCATATTCTATGAATATGTCAACACTTTTTTATTATTTTTCTTCAATAATACAGATGTTTTTATCTTTCAATTTCTTTTTCTTATATCTGTACAATAATTCATAGATTGTTGCAAATATCGGAACAAAAATAAGCATTCCAACAATACCGCTTAATGCTGCACCTATAGTAACTGCAACTAGCACCCAAATAGATGGTAGCCCTACAGACGATCCCACAATTCTAGGATAAGTTACATTGCCATCAAATTGTTGAAGTACAATTATGAAAATCACAAACATAATAGCTTTTGAAAAAGATTCAATTAAAATAATCAAAGCTCCCAATGCAGCTCCTAAAATAGCTCCAACCAATGGAATTAATGCTCCAAAACCAATTAGCACACTAACTGTTGCTGCATTTGGCATCTTCAACAAATACATTCCTATAAAGCACATAAACCCAAGCATAAATGCTTCGATAAATTGCCCTTTAAAGAACGAATAAAATTTTTCGTAAGCTACTTTAAAGAAAATTAAAATCTTGTTTGCAGTTTTTCCGCTGAAGAAAACATAAGCCAATTCTGTAAATTGTCTTCTCAAAGTTTCTTTTGAAAATAATAAATAAATAGCAAATGTGAACGACACTACAAAGCTAAGTACAACAGAAAACACTGTGCTAATTCCAAAAAACACATTGTTCAATATATCCAATCCATTTTTGGTTAAGTAAGGTTTCAGTTTTACAACCAAATCATGAGTATTTGTGATAGCGTATGTGTCGTAAATTTTATCTAATTGTTTTGCAACCTCTGGATATTTTCTTAGCTTTTCAACCAATACCGGAATTCCTTGGATTAGTGATTTAATAGCTTCAAAAAAATTAGGAATTATAAGTATCACTACAAATGCTATTATTGCACTAACTATTACTAAACTTATTAACAGGGATATTGCTCTTTTTAGACCCGGTTTCGAAGTCCATTTTTTAAAAACTTTATTCTCAATAAAATTCATAGGCATATTTAGGACAAAAGCTAATGCCGTACCAATAATAAATGGAGATATAATCGCCATAAAAGTGCCCAATGCATTTCCTATAGATTTCCCATTGAACAAAAGATATGCCAAAATAACTGGAACAATTAATATAATTATCCCTATTTGAATTTTCTTTTTATCTTCTTTTAATAATTTCATTTTTCCCTCTGTATTTAAGAAAAGCCACCTTAACGGTGGCTAATAAATTCTTATCTATATTATTCTTTTGCAAATTGTAATGGATTAACCTTGATTCCAGGGCCCATTGTTGAAGCAATTGTTAAAGATCTAATATATTTACCTTTTGATGAAGCTGGTTTTGCTTTCAATATTGCTTGCATCAACGCATTGATGTTTTCAGCAATTTTTTCTTCTCCGAAAGAAACTTTACCAACTGGAACGTGAATAATATTGCTCTTGTCAGTTCTATATTCAACTTTACCAGCTTTGATTTCTTTGATTGCACTTGTAACATCCATAGTTACTGTACCAGCTTTAGGGTTTGGCATTAAACCTTGAGGTCCTAAGATTCTACCAATTCTACCTACTACACCCATCATGTCTGGAGTAGCTACTGCAACATCAAATCCTAACCAACCTTCTTTTTGGATTTTTTCTGCTAAATCTTCTGCTCCTACAAAATCTGCTCCTGCAGCTTTTGCTTCTTCAGCTTTTTCACCTTTTGCAAATACAGCTACCTTTTGGTCTTTACCTGTACCATGAGGAAGTACGATAGTACCACGAACTTGTTGGTCAGCGTGTCTACTATCTACACCTAATTTTGCGTGTAATTCTACTGATTCGTCAAATTTAGCTTTAGCAGTTTCAACAACTAATTTACTTGCTTCGTCTAATTTATATTCAACTGTTCTATCAATTAATTTTGCACTTTCTTGATATTTTTTACCTTTTTTTGCCATATAATCCTCCTTGTGGTTCTAACGAACTAAATCTCCCACTATTCTTCTACTGTAACTCCCATACTTCTTGCTGTACCTTTAATCATACTCATAGCAGATTCTAAGTTTGCTGCATTTAAGTCAGGCATTTTAATTTCAGCAATTTTCTTAACTTGTTCTTTAGTTAATTGTCCAACTTTAGTTTTATTAGGTTCTCCTGAAGCAGAATTTAATCCTAATTCTTTTTTAATAAGAACTGGTGCTGGTGGAGTTTTTGTTATAAATGTGAATGATCTGTCTTGGTATACAGTCATAACAACTGGAATAATCATTCCCATTTGGTCTTGAGTTTTTGCGTTAAACTCTTTTGTAAATTGCATTATATTAACACCGTGAGGTCCAAGTGCTGTACCTACTGGTGGTGCAGGTGTTGCTTTACCTGCAGGAATTTGTAACTTTACTATTGCTTGTACTTTTTTAGCCATATTAGTTCCTCCTTAAACTATTGTGGTTATCGGGGCTAACCTCCCACATCGATCTATATGAAATTAATTAAATAACTTATATTCAAATTTATATTTTTTCGATATCATCAAAGCTAATTTCAACAGATGTGTCTCTGCCGAACAAGGAAATTAAAACTTTACAGATAGCTTTTTCAGTATTTATTTCTTCAATAATACCTACTTGATCGCTAAATGCTCCAGAAACAATATTCACATTGTCTCCTACATTAACATCAATTTCTTTTTTAGAGTAAGATTGATTTTTAAGAGCGAATTTTTGGATTTCCTTTTCACTAACTGCTACAGGTTTGGATTCTGGTCCTACAAATCCTGTAACACCTCTGGTATTTCTAACTAAATACCATGAGACATCGGTAATTGTCATCTTAACGAAAACATAACCGGGGAAGATCTTTCTTTCTTTTAACTTTTTAGCTCCACCGACCTCTGAAACATATTCTTCAGTAGGTACTACTACTTCAAATATATCGTCGATATAACCACGATTTTCTACCATTTTTTCAATATTAACTTTTACTTTACCTTCGTGTCCAGAGTAAGTATGTACTACATACCATTTTCCCTCTTTGGCACGTTCCTTAAAATCTTCAGTTGCATTTTCAATAAATGTGTTATTTTTTTCGGTCATTGTGGATACTGTTCCTTTCTAAATAAATAGTCCAATTAAACGTTGGAACACAGTATCTAATCCGTATACGATTAATGCAACTATAAAGGAAATTATAACTACTACGATTGAGTATTCTAAAGTTTCCTTTGGTGTCGGCCAGACAATTTTATTCCATTCAGTCTTCACGCCTTTCAAAAATCCTTGATTTTTTTGGGCTGATTTTTGATTAGAATTTTGCGTATTTTTCGCTGCCATAAGCTCCTCCTATCTTGTTTCCTTGTGTAGAGTGTGCTTTTTACAGAATTTACAATACTTGTTAGTTTCCACTCTATCAGGGTGAAGTTTTTTATTCTTTTTAGTAGTGTAATTTCTGCTCTTGCATTCAGTACATTCTAAAATTACTTTATCTCTCATATTAGACCTCCTCTATTAGTATGGACAAAATCCACCGTACTACTTTATCATAAACATGTTGAAAAGTCAATAAATACTAAACTCTTGACAAATATTCTCCAGTTCTTGTATCTATCTTGATTTTATCTCCTTCATTTACAAATAAAGGTACGTTAACTGTAGCGCCTGTTTCTACAGTAGCTGGTTTTGTAGCTCCTGTTGCAGTGTTACCTTTAATACCAGGTTCTGTTTGAGTGATTTCTAACTCAACAAAGTTTGGTGGAGAAACTTGGAATGCTTTACCTTTGTAAAATTTGATTGTTGCCATATCATTTTCCTTTATATAAAGAATAGCTTCTTCAACACTAGCTTTATCAATTGGTAATTGTTCATAAGATTCTGGGTCCATGAAATAATATAAAGTTCCGTCGTTGTATAAGTATTGCATTTCTCTTGTTTCAATTCTAGCTTCTTCATATTTTTCGTTAGGATTGAATGTCATGTCTCTGTTTGAACCAGTCATAACTGATCTAATTTTTGTTCTTACAAAAGCTGCACCTTTTCCTGGTTTAACGTGTTGGAAATCTATAATTTGCCATACATCTCCATCCATTTCAAAAGTTGTGCCTTTTCTAAAATCTCCTGCTTGTATCATATATACCTCCTACAATTATCTATCATATATTATACATTACTAATTAATTATGAACAACTATTTTCTCGCACATTCTGATGCATCGCCTTGTAAAATTTTCAAAGCGTGATCTAACGTATCAATTATGTATTCCAAACTTTCTTCAACAGCCTTAGGACTACCCGGCATATTTATTATGAGCGAGTTTTTTCTAATAACTGAAACAGCTCTTGAAAGCATTGCTCTTTTTGTAATCGTCATCGAATAATTTCTAATCGCTTCACTAATTCCCAAACAAAGTTTTTCTGAAACTTCTAATGTAGCCTCAGGAGTTACATCTCTTTTTGAAAATCCTGTTCCACCCGTAGTCAAAATCAACTCAATATTTTCATTGGAATACTCGATTAATTTTTCTTTTATAAGTTCTTTTTCATCTGCTACAATATCATATTTTTCTAATTTATAGCCGTTTTTTTCGATAATTTCTATAATTTTTTTACCACTTAAATCTTCTCTTTTGCCTTGAGAACCCTTGTCTGATACTGTAAGCACTGCTACTTTATACATATTAAAACCTCTTTGTGTCAATATATTTGCTTGACCTTGATATTATATAAAAATACTAGCCCATTGTCAATATTAAAATGCGTCAATATAGTGATTTAATTTGAAATTATCCAAATAAATTTCTATCACATCAAATCTAGGCTGATAATCGTACAAATCATTTTTGTCGATATAAATTTCTGTTGTTTTTCTTATTCTGTCTTGTTTTCCCAAAGTTACAAAATCAGAAGGAGCACCGAACTTATCATCAGTCCTTGCTTTTACTTCAACTATTACCAAATAATTTTCGTAAGTGCAAACTATGTCGAGTTCCCCAATTCTCTCGGAATAATTTCTGTCAATAATTTCGTAACCTTTTTCTAATAAATATTCACAAGCGTAATCCTCGGCAAACTTACCTCGGTTTTTTTCCATTTTCATATAATTTCCTCAAAAAAGTTTTTCTGTGAAGCGGACACTCTCCATATTCAAGTATCATTTCTCTGTGAAATTTAGTTCCATATCCCTTGTGTTTTTCAAAACCGTATTGTGGATAAATAGTAGCCATATCCTTCATATACTCATCTCTTATAACCTTTGCTACAATTGATGCACAAGAAATCGGATATAATTTTTCGTCACCTTTGACAAATGACATTTGTTTAATATCTGTGTCAATAATTTCAGCATCAATTACAATCAAATCAGGTTTTATGAATTTATTGTCCTTTGTTTTCAGACTTTCTACAGCTCTTTTCATAGATAATCTCGTGGCTTGCTTGATGTTAATCTCATCAATCACACTTTGATCCACAAAATTTACACTATATGCCAAAGCTTGATCCAAAATCATATCCTTGAATTTAATTCTCTTTTTTTCAGAAAGCTTTTTTGAGTCAGTGACTCCTTCTATTATCTCACAATTTTTAGGCATAATAATTGCACATGTCACAACAGGACCTGCCAATGGTCCTCTTCCAACTTCATCTACACCACAAATTAATTCTTCTTCAAATTCGTTATAATCAATCGCAAACATCTTCTAATGAAATTCTTCCTAACTTTGTTTTTCTAAATTCATCGATTATTATTGATGAAACTTTAGAATAATCAATATTTTTTCCTCTTAACAAACAGCCACGTCTTATAGCAATATCATCCATAATTTCGATTGTTTCCTTGTTTTGTGTATCAACCGAATATCTTTTTTCTAAAATTTGTGGATCAATACTCATTAGTTTCTCGATGAGTTTGTACGCTAAGTTTTCTTCATCCAAAATTTCATCTTTGATAGCTCCAGTAAATGCCAAATTCAGGCCAATTTCATTATCTTCGAATTTTGGCCACAAAACACCTGGTGTATCCAACAATTCCATCTTGCCTTTTATTCTAATCCACTGATTAGTCCTTGTAACACCTGGAGTGTTCCCTGTTTTAGCAGATTGTCTGTTGGATAATTTGTTGATTATAGTAGATTTTCCAACATTTGGTATACCAACTATCATCATTCTAATAATTTCTGATTTTATGTTTTTGTCTTTTCTATTAGCAAGTACATCTTCTAAAATCTTTTTAGCTGTTGGCTCAATTTTATCCAAATTTTTACCGTTTTTGCTGTCAATTGGAAGTGCTGTTATATTTTTCTTTGCAAAATAATTAATCCAGTTTTGTGTGATTTTAGGATCTGCCATATCCATCTTGTTCAATAAAATCAATTGCGGCTTATCCTTTAAGATATCTTCTATAACTGGATTCATGGATGATCTTACAATTCTGCTATCCACAAGAACCAAAACTATGTCGACAAGTTTCATGTTTTCTTTTATCTTGTCAATAGCTTTTTTCATGTGCCCTGGATACCAGTTTATATTATTAATGTCCATGTTATTTCCTTTCCATCTAAAAAAAGTACTGAGAAAACCTCAGCACTCAATTTAGAATTTTTGCTTTTCTTTAACTTTAGCAGCTTTACCTTCTCTGTGTCTTAAGTAGAATAATTTTGATCTTCTTACTTTACCTTCTCTAACTAATCTTACGTTAGTTACTCTTGGTGAGTTGATTAAGAAAGTTCTTTCTACTCCTACACCGTAAGCTAATCTTCTTACTGTGAAAGTTCTTCTAAGTCCAGTTCCTTGCATTTTAATTACAGTTCCTTCATAAACTTGAACTCTTTCTTTATTACCTTCTTTGATAAGGTAGTCTACTTTTACAGTATCGCCAACATGAAAGTCGAACTTATTTTCTCTTAATTGTTCATCTTCTAATGTTTTTATAATATCCATTATGATCCTCCTTGGTTTTTTTCTTTCAGATATTTCTGATATATATCTTCTCTTTTAAGTTTAGTGTTGTTTAGTCTTGATTTTTCTCGCCACTGTTCGATTTTTTCGTGATTTCCTGATAATAAAACTTCAGGAACTTCATATCCGTTAAATACTCTGGGTCTTGTGTAGGAATCTTCCTGTAGCAATAAATTGTAGTGCGAATCTGTCTTATAACTTTCATCATTTCCCAAAACATCGTTAATCATTCGGCTTACACAATCTATAAGAACCATAGCTCCTAATTCTCCACCAGTCATAACATAATCTCCAATAGAAATCTCCTCATCACAATAATGATTGATGATTCTACTGTCGACACCTTCGTAATGGCCACAAAGAATGACTATTTCTTTTTCTTTTGAAAGTTCTATACACTTTTGTTGATTAAGAACTTTCCCTTGAGGAGACATAAACACAACTTTTGATTTGTTTTTGTTCACATCTTCCAAGCAGTCATAAATTGGTTGGCAAGTCATAAGCATCCCAGCTCCGCCACCATATATCTCATCGTCTACCTTTTTGTGTTTATTTTTAGTGTAATCCCTAATATTAACCACTTCAAGTTCAATGAGATTGTTTTGGACTGCTTTTCCTATGACGCCGTATGATTTTAAGTAATCAAAACTTTCTGGAAATAATGTGAGAATTATAAATTTCATCACATACCCTCAATTATAACTACATCGATTAATCCATTTTCTAAATCTATTTTTTTAATGAACTCTTTTACAGCAGGTATCATAAATTCTTTTTCATCATTTTTTATTACATATACATCATTACTATAAATGCTCAAAACTTCAACCAAATCTCCGATGTATTCACCATTACTATAAGCTTTCAAGCCTATCAAATCGTCAATGTAAAAGCTTCCATCTTTCAATTCGTATCTGTCTTTTTCATCTATATATAAAAACTGTTTTTTGAATTCAAGAACTTCATTAATATCGTTAAATTCTTCAAAATCAATGTACAAAAAACCCTTGTACATTCTATAATTTTGAATATTGACCTCAACTTTTTTATCCCCGAGATAATAACAAATATCTTCGTCAAATCTTTCGATATTATCAGTCAACGGTCTCATTTTAAGACATCCTTTAATACCGTGAGTATTGAGCACTTCTGCTACAGCTATATATTCCATTATTGCAAAATATCTACGACAACTTTTTCGCCACTCTTAATAGCCGCTGCCTTAGTAATAGTTCTAATTGCCTTGGCAATCTTCCCTTCTTTTCCTATAATTTTTCCCAAATCTTTGGAATCTGCTTTAATTTCTATAATAACCGTATGTTTGTCTTGTCTTGATGTTACTTCAACTGCTTCTTTGTTATCAACTAACGCAGTAGCAATTGTTTTAACTAATTTTTCCATGACAACTCCCAACTTGTATTATTATTTTGCTTCGTAAACTCCATTATTTTTAAATAATCTGTCTACTGTATCTGTAGGTTTTGCACCGTTTTTAATCCATTGTTGAACTTTTTCGCTATCAACTTTAACAGTTTTTTCTTCAACTAATGGGTTGTAATATCCGATTTCTTCGATGAATTTACCATCACGAGGACATCTTGAATCTGCGACAACTATTCTATAAAATGGTTTCTTCTTTGCTCCCATTCTTTTCAATCTAATTTTTACTGACATAATTTACCTCCATAACTTATTATCTAAAAAAAGGCATTTTCATTTTACCTTTTTTACCAAATTTCTTTTGTAGCGCTCCCATATTTTTCATCATAACTTTCATTTCTTTGAATTGTTTCAAAAGTTTGTTAACCGCTACTTGATCTTGACCGCATCCTTTAGCAATTCTTTTTCTTCTAGATATACTAATGATATCTGGATTTTCTCTTTCTTCTTTGGTCATAGATTTAATAATTGCTTCAATCTTATCAAATTCTTTGTTATCGAAATTCACTTGTTTAAGCATTTTACTATCCACGCCAGGAATCATTGCAAGAATATCTTGCATAGGTCCCATTTTTTTGATTTGCTGCATTTGGTCAAGAAAATCATTAAAGTCAAAACTTTGAGCTTTAATCTTTTCTTCTAATTCTTTTGCCTTCTTCTCGTCAAATTGATTTTGTGCTTTTTCGATAAGGCTAAGAACATCTCCCATACCCAAGATACGTGATGCCATTCTGTCCGGATGGAACGGCTCTAAATCTCCAAGTTTTTCACCTACACCTATAAATTTAATAGGCTTATCTGCTACTTGTCTGATTGATAAAGCAGCACCACCTCTTGCATCACCGTCTAACTTAGTAAGGATAATTCCTGTAATATCCAAATCCTCGTTAAACTTAGCTGCAACATTCACTGCATCTTGTCCAGTCATCGCATCTACAACTAACAAAATATCTGAAGGATTCACTTCTTGTTTAATATTTTTTAGCTCATCCATCAAAGTATCGTCAATATGAAGACGACCGGCAGTATCTATAATTACATAATCAATGTTCTTTTTCTTAGCTTCTTCGATTGCTTTTTTTGAAATTTCAACGGGATTTGTTTGTCCCATTTCAAATACTTCTACACCAACTTTTCCACCAACAACTTGAAGTTGTTTAATGGCAGCAGGTCTGTAAATATCACACGCTACAAGTAAGACGCTTTTGTTTTTGTTTTTCAAATTCAATGCAAGTTTTCCGGCATGAGTTGTTTTACCTGCCCCTTGCAAGCCACAAAGCATAATTACTGTAGGTTTCATTGGTGAAACGTTAAGTTTTTCTTCCTTTTCACCCATCATTTTAGTTAATTCTTCATTAACTATTTTAATAACTTGTTGACCTGGAGTAAGACTTTCCAAAACAGAAGAATCGATAGCACGTTCTTTTACTTGAGATATAAAATCTTTAACAACTTTATAGTTAACGTCCGCTTCCAATAAAGCAAGTTTAACTTCTCTCATTGCAACATCTATATCTTTTTCTGTTAGCTTTCCTCTGTTGGTCAATTTTGACAAGGCATTTTGTAATTTATCGGACAAATTTTCAAATATCATTTTCCACATCCTCTAAATCATTTAAGAAATTTTCTATATCTATAATGATATTTTCAATTTCTTTGCTTTTGATTTCTGGTGACAAAGAGAAAAGATCATTTCTGATTTTTCTAAGAAATTGATGACTCTTTTTTGATTTTTCAATTAAGCCAAGTTTTTGTTCGTATTCATAAAGCTTATTTTCAGCTCTTTTCAAACTATCACTTACAGCTTGTTTTGAAATATCACAAATTTGAGCAATTTCATTTAATGACAAATCCTCATTGTAGTATTTGTCAATTACATCGTATTCTCTTTTCGTAAGCAATTTACCATAATAATCAAACATCATGGTAATATTTAATAATTTTTCCATTCAATCACCGTCAACCTTTTTACTTGACTTGTATATTATATAAACTTAAAATCCATTTGTCAAGCATTTTAATCAAAAAAAGAAGTGCTTTTTTGCACTTCTAATTTGTTTTTCATTAATAAAATTCTTTTTTCAAACTTCTACTAAATAATTTGTCGATTTCTTCTTCGCATTTCGAATTTTCGTACAAAACTTTGTACACTGCATTGTTAATCGGTAAATCCAAATTCATTTTGTCTGCTTGTAATTTAATAGCTTTTACAGTGTAGTATCCTTCAGCTAATTTGTCGTATTTTTCTGATTTTGCATACATTTCACCGAACATTCTGTTGTGAGAATATTGCGAAAACACTGTAGCCTCATAATCTCCCAAGTGACAAAGTCCGTACGCACTGAGCTCTTTACCTCCCGAAGCTTTAATAAACCTTGCAACTTCTCTACAACCTCTACTCATCAAAGCTCCCTTCAAAGAACTTATTTTCATTCCATCCAACATTCCTGCAGCAATTCCAATTACGTTTTTGTAAGCTGCGCCGATTTCATTTCCAATCAAATCTTGGCCATAATAAAATCTAATCAAATCTGAACTGTAATTTTCAATCAACAATTCTTTCACATCTTCATCTTCTGAATCAATTACCATACAATTTGGAACATTGCGGTAAAATTCTTGTGGATGACCTGGACCAAT
The DNA here is from genome assembly GCF_052932165.1 of Finegoldia sp. P3-F-LR. Taxonomy (NCBI): domain Bacteria; kingdom Bacillati; phylum Bacillota; class Tissierellia; order Tissierellales; family Peptoniphilaceae; genus Finegoldia; species Finegoldia sp. P3-F-LR. Next base: position 17,189 of record NZ_JBRFJE010000012.1, read on the forward strand.
CCAAGCTGCGACTTTGTTAGATCCATCCATAATTTCTTTGCAGACTTCTGATAATCTTTTTCCAGTCGAAATCTCAATTCCCTTCATATTAGTAACGATAATTTTATTCTTAATTCCAATAGACTTAAGTTCTTCACACACATTTCTAAAACCTTGTGCATTTATACTAACATGAATAACATCACATTCTTTTGCTCTTGTAATATCATCAGTTAATTCCAAATCATCTTGCAAAGTAATAATTCCATTTGTACGACTTTTCTTAAAGTTTTCGAAATCTTCAGTTCCATTCAAACCATACAACAAAACTTCATGACCAATTTTTTTCAAATACCAAGCGATGAAACTCCCCCATCTGCCAGGCCCTATAACCATAATTTTCATTATATACCTCTTTATTTCTTCTTATTAGATTTCTTATTATTTTCTTTATTAATAGCTCTCATTCTAATCATATTCATCCACAAAAGTGTGTTGTAAATTAAAAATGTAAGATATGTTAAGAACACATATACCTTATTAGGATGGTAATAAATCAACATAAAACCTATTAACAAAACGATAAAACTTCCGTATTCGAATTTTGTTCTTTTTCTTTCAAGACTTTTTGGTAAAATCATTTTATTTTGCGACGCATAAACTGCCCACGCAAGTAAAATTAACAACGATATTATGTTGTGGCCTCTAAGCAAAGTTGATACGAAAACCACCATCAAAACATTTGATATCGCCAATATAACATTGTCTGCATTTTTAGTATTATTTTTCATCATATCACCTAGATAAATTATAACATATTAGCAAATTTAAAATAATGTAAATTTTTTGTCCTAAATTATAAAAAGTCCATTATCAAAGATTTACTTTGATAACAGACTTTTTGAAAATTTTAATTTATTTTTTTGCTTTTTGTTCCTTATCTTCTTGTCTCTTCTTTTCAATGTAGGCTTGTTGTTTTTGTTTAATCAAATATTCTGCTGCAATTCCTGGCATCGTCATTGCAATTGGATCAAGGATTTCTTTTAATTCATCTTCTGTTAAGATTTTTTCGTCCAATACGATATTTCTAACAGTAATTCCTGTACTCAATGCACGTTTTGCGATTTCAGCAGATTTTTTGTAACCAATATGAGGAACAAGTGCTGTAACTATTCCTACTGATTTTTCGACGTCGTTTGAAAGTTTTTGTCTGTTTGGTTTGATACCAATTATGCAGTTTTCTCTGAAAGTTTTCACTGCATTTGTCAATATAGATATAGATTCGAATAAACTATCGAACAAAACTGGTTCGAATGCGTTAAGTTCCAATTGTCCGTGTTCTGCACACATTGTTACTGTATTGTCGTTACCGATAATTCTGAAAACAACTTGGTTAACAACTTCTGGAATTACAGGATTTACTTTTCCCGGCATAATTGATGAACCATTTTGTCTAGCTGGAAGTTCAATATCTCCTACCATTGTTTTTGGTCCTGAACTCATTAATCTCAAATCACTTGCCATTTTTGACAAACTTACAGCCGTTGATTTTACTGCAGAAGATATTTCTACAAGACCATCAAGGTTATTAGTTCCATCTATTAAATCTTCTGCTTGATGCAAATCAAATCCTGTTAATTCTGCTAGAATAGGAACTATATTTGTGAAGTAAACTTTGTCTACATTTACTCCTGTACCAATCGCAGTTGCGCCCATATTTATGGATTCAATTTGATCTGATGATCTTCTAATTCTTTTTATATCTCTTTTGATTACTGAATAATATGCATGGAATTCTTGTCCCAATCTAATTGGAACTGCATCTTGAAGTTGAGTACGTCCCATTTTAAGCACATCATCAAATTCCACAGATTTATTTAACAAAGAAATCTCTAATTGCTTTAATTCATTTAAAGCTTTTATTAGTAATCTTAAAGTTGCAATCTTGCCCGCAGTTGGAAAAACATCGTTTGTAGATTGACTCATATTAACGTGATCGTTTGGATGAACATATTCATAAGTTCCCAATCCGCCGCCAAGTTTTTCATTGGCAATGTTTGCAATAACTTCATTTGCATTCATATTTGCAGTTGTACCGGCTCCACCTTGAATTGGATCAGTCAAAAATTGATCGTGATATTCTCCTTGAAGAATTTTGTCGCATGCGTAAACGATTGCGTTTTTGACATCTTCTCTCATGATTCCTGCTCTGTGATTTGCTATAGCGCAAGCTTTTTTAACTATTGTCAATCCATAAATTAATTCTTCATGTAAAGTTCTTCCTGTTATTGGAAAATTTTCCATTCCTCTTAAAGATTGCACACCGTAATATGCATCTTTTGGAACTTGCTTTTCACCAACACTATCAGACTCTAATCTGTAATCCATATTAACCCCCAAAAAACGTTTATTTATTACATTACAAATTGATATTAACACTTTTAAAATCCATTGTCAAAAATTTATAAAAATTGATTTTAAAAATAAAAATCAGCCGATATTTCAAAGTTTGAAAAACTTTTTATCGACTGATAATAAATTTATTTTGTAATTTTATAATCCCAATTCATCTTGTCTCTTACGAAGTTTTGTAATTATATGATCTTCATCTAAATTAACCATATCGTAAGTAATCAAAGTGTCTTTTGCTATATCTACTTTTGCTGTTGTTTTTTCTGTGATGATTGGCATTGGTAACAAATTATTCTCCATTTGGTGTTTGTGAGATGTAATTTTACCAAAGCAATCGTGTCCACCAATACCTTCGATTCTTTGACCTTTTTTGATATCTCTTTTTGCAACTGTAATTGTATCGGAAACTTGTCCGTATTTTGGATAAATTGTCGGTTCTTTCTCTACAATTGCATCGTAAATTGTAAGAGGAGTTTCCAAACTTGTCAAATGATATGGTCTGTACAAAGTATAGTTAGGTCCTTTACCCATTGACAAATATTCCATTAAATCGTGAACTTCGTTAGTATCGTGAGTTACAATTGCAAAAACTCCAGGCGCAACCCCAAATGCAAAATCAACTATATTGTAATTATTTAAAATTCCGCCTTGTTCTTTTAATTTAAATTCGTCTGCAATATCGTGAATATTTGTTGTAATTCCATGGCAACCCAAAACATCCGGAGTAAATCCCAAAGCATTTGCAACAGCTGTAAGTTCAATCATAGTATTAGTTCCATCTACAAATGATGTCAACATTTTTGGAACCAAACCCTTTGACAAAGCTTCTTCTCTTAAAATATCTTCATTAGTGTAATTATCCAATGGATTATTCTTGCCTTTACCTACAGCTAATAATTTAAATCCCAGCCCAAGTGCAAAATCTGACAATTGAATTATAGCGCCTGGCTCATCTCCTGCAGATCCTGTGTACACAACACCTTTTTTCTTCGCCATTTCATTTAAAATTGGTCCCACAACAGCATCACATTCTACATTTAATAAAATAGTATGCTTTTCGTGTTCAATACTTTCAACTGCAAGTTGTGTCCCAAATGGAGGATTTCCTGTCGCATCGATTACTCCATCAATCATATCCAATTTGTAACTCAAAGTATAATCATCACTTACTACAAACGAATTATTTTTAATAGCATTTTCTGCAACTTTCAAATCGGTTGTTTTGATAATATCTACATCTTTTACACCTGCTTTTCTCAAAGCAGTTACGCACTTGTCAACGTGTCGATCTACTATAACGGAAGGTCTCATTCCTTTGATTCTACTCAACTGACTCACAAGACCCGATCCCATTTTGCCACAACCAACCAAACCTACTCTAACTTTTTGACCGTGGTTATCTAAGTCAACAAGTTTTCTTTGCATTTTATTCATTTAGTTCTCCTTTTTAATTATAGACATCGCACAAGAATATGCAGACGAAAAGGCCCATTGAAGATTGTATCCGCCACAATCTCCGTCGACATCCATAATTTCACCAATAATATACAGATTTTTAATTTTTTTTGATTCCATAGTAGAAGGATTGATTTCATCTGTGTCGACTCCTCCGCAAGTTATCTGACCAGAATCCTCATCCTTGTATCCACTAACACTAAATTCCAAATTTTTAAGAGTGTGTGCTAATTTGTAGATTTCTTCCTTACTAAGTTCACACACATTAATATCGTATTCGATATTCGCTTGATTCAAAACTTCTTCAATCAAATTATCGTTAATCAAACCGACCAACAACTCATTTATTTTCTTATAATAATTTAAAGATATTATGTAGATTAAATGCTCATACAATTTGTTTTCATCCAAATCTACAGTGTCAATTCTTATTTTAACATCCAATCCTTTGTTTTTCGCTCTGATTGCTTCACCTGATAATTGCAAAATAGTTGGCCCACTAATTCCATAATCAGTGAACAAAACATCGTGATAAAATTCAAAAACTTCTTTTCCGTCTACTACTAACTTTGCATTAGCCTTGAATTTGGTGCCGCTCATTTTTTTAAAACTATCTCCATTAAGCCTCAATTGCACAATTCCTGGATGAGTTTTCACGATATTGTGTCCAAATTTTTTCATAAGAATGTATCCATTTCCGTCAGAGCCACTTTTCTTGTAAGCTTTGGAACCACAAGCAACGACTAAATAATCAAACTTGTAAATCGAATCATTGGATTTTACTTCAAAAACATCTCCGTTTTTTCTAACGTCATCAACGAAGCTATCGAAAATAAATTCTACTTCGAGATGATTTGCCAAGCACATCATTTGTTTCACTATTGATGAAGCTTGCAAACTTTTTGGGAAAATTTTTCCATTTTCAAGCTCAACTTCAGGAATTCCCATATCATTGAAAAATTCTATAACATCGTAATTATCAAACTTTTTAATAGCACTTATTGTGAATTTTGGATTTTCGCCATGATAATTCTTGTAAGATACATTTCTGTTAGTAAAATTGCACCTACCATTACCAGTTGCATAAATTTTCTTCAAAGCGTTGGCGTTTCTTTCAATAACAGTCGTGTCTATGTAATTTTGTTTTAAAATTAATGCCGCAAAAACCCCACTAGCTCCTGCTCCAATAATTCCTACTCTCATATTCCCCTCAATTCCCTAAATCGTAATAAATTTGTAACTTATTAAGTTTAATTCTATGATATTATAATGATAAGAATAAATGGTTGTTCATCCTCCTAATATGAACTTGCCAATGTTATTTAAGTAGCAAATCTATCCCAAAGATTTGCTACTTTTTTTATTACGATAATTATTTTATCACAAATTGCTCAAATTATTATAATTAAAATTTAATTAAAACATTCAAAAGCCAAATTTTCTCAAATTTTAAATGATAATTAATATTGACAAGTCAAGGGCATTTTTTTAAAATGAAAATGAGAATTGCATTCACTATTATTTCCCCTAATATAAAAGGAGGTATTAATGAAATACAAAAATACAAAAAGAGTAATAGGATTTATTTATTTAATCACATTAATAATTATGTTTTTAAATTTCAACGAAATAATCAGGTTGAATAGATTAATCGAAGGTTCTCTTATTTTTTTTAACATAATATTATGTATTATATACTATAACGTACTTAATAAAAACTAGAAATAATCATAAAAAACAGTGATGCAATTCTCTCTATAAATTAGAGTAAACTTTTACAAAAATAACAATACAAAAAATGCTACATACTAATGTATGTAGCATTTTTAAAATTTTTATTGGAATTTTTCGTCCAAGAATTTTATAATATCCATTGATTCATACATTGGTTTTCCATCAATGAAAAGACAAGGTACTTGGTCTTGTCCACCTTTTTCGATAAGGTATTTTTCGTTAGCTTCATCAGCTTTGATGTCTACTAATTCAACATCCTTAATTCCTTTTTTTTCTATAAATCTTAGAACTTTCTTGCAGAATGGGCAAGTTTCTTTGTAATACAATTTTAAATCCATAATAATCTCCTTTTCGTTAAATTCTTTGGTAAAATATATATACCCGAATGGAAAATTTATAAACATGAACAAAAGGAGTTTTTATGATAACATATAAAATAGATGTGTACATTCCTGAAGATTACGTCGATTTGTTAATAAAAAAACTAGGTCAAGAAAAAATTATAACCATAGGAAATTACGATTATTGTTATACTACATCAAAAGTAAAAGGTCATTTTATGCCCAATGATTTAGCAAATAATTTTTCTGGCGAAAAAATTATCATCAATGAAGTTGATGAAATCAAATTAGAATTTCGAACGACGGAAGATAATATCAAAAAATGTATACAAATTATCGAAGATATTCATCCATACGAAGAATGTGTGTATGATATTTTTGAAATAAAAAATTTTAAATAATAATAGGAGATAACATGGAAAAAATTAAAACTATTTGTGGGATTTGTCCTGGCCAATGCCATGTCGAATGTGATATGGATGGTAGAAGGATTAAATCTATCAAAAAATCAGACGAAAAACCTTCTGCACTTTGCTTAAGGGGATTGTATTCAGACGAAATATTAAACTCAGAAGACAGATTGACTGATCCTTTGATCAGGACGGGAGAAAAAGGAACACTAGAATTCAAAAAAGCTTCATGGGATGAAGCGATGGAACTTATTAAAGAAAAATGTTCTAAAATAATTGAAGATTACGGTGCAAAATCAATTGCAAGTCATTTTGGTAGAGGCGCATTTGACACAACTACGAACGATTTTATTTCAATTCAAATGCCTAACAGTGATAACGGAGGATTCTTGTCCCCAATTGGAAGTCCGAACAACGGATCAGTCGGCTCATTATGTTTTGTATCGTTCGGTGTATTTGCTCCTCAAACAGTTTTTGGATTAAGTGCACCAAATCTAGTTTGCGATTTGCAAAACACTGAAATGCTTTGTGTGTGGGGTGCCAATCCTAAAATAGATTCCCCTCCATTTTTCTACAATAATATGGTAAAAAGAAAAAATGAAGGAATGAAAATCATAGCCGTTGACCATTATAATTCAGATATTATCGAATATGCTGATTACAAATACATCGTCAATAGCGGAACTGATATGGTACTAATCCTCGGAATACTAAATTACTTAAAAGATAAACTCGACCAAGATTTTATCGAAAAACACACTTACGGATACGATGAATTCAAAGAATATTTTAAACAATTTGATTTGGAAAAAACATCAGAAATCACAGGACTTGAAGTTGATAAGATAAAAGAGTTGGCAAACTTACTCTTTGACAACACAGTTGCTCTTAAATCATACACAGGACTCGAATATTCACATTGCGGAGTTCAAACAATACGTTCAATGTATATTTTATGGAGCTTATTGGGAAACTTAGATGTCAAGGGCGGACTTTTGATTAATAAGAACAAGCCAATTAAGAGGGTACAAAACCCACCAAACAACGCACAAAATATCGAAAAAATCGGTTCAAAAGAATTCCCTCTTTTTGATAAATTAATCGGTCAACCACAATTTACGAAACTTCCACAAGCAATATTAGAATCCGATCCTTATCCAATAAAAGGTCTAATTAATTTGGGCTCATGTATGTCTGTAAATTATCCTAACAGTCAACTTTATAGAGAAGCGTTAAAAAGTTTGGATTTCTTCGTAACTTGCGACAGATTTATGACTGAAGATGCATACTTTGCAGATGTCATCCTCCCTGCTACAACTTATTACGAAGAAGACCGCTACGCAATATATCCCGACCACATCGAAATCACAGAAAAATTAGTCGAACCTTTGGGCAATTCTCTTCCAAATATTTTTATTTTGAAAAAAATTGCAGATGCATTAGGATTTGGTGAATATTATCCAGAAAATTTCGATGAATTATTAGATAAATCTTTTTATCACACACCAGAAATTTTAAAAGAATTGAAGGAAAATGGTGTATATCATTTCGACAAAAAACCTGAAGTGTCTTATGAAAAATACGATTCATTTAATACAGAAACCGGGAAAATCGAAATCCACTCAAAACTTTTAGAAAAGTATGGATTTTCACCTATTCCTGTTTATGAAGACGGATTTGAAAATGAGCAAGAAAAATCAGATAAATTATCCAAATATCCATTTACTATGAACACAGGCGCAAGAATTCATACGACATTTAGAACACAACACTTAAACATCGATGGATTATTGAAACACCAAGAATATCCACAAGTTATAATGAATGAAGATGATGCGAAAGAATTGGGAATAGAAAATATGGATTTAGTTGAAGTCTACAATGATAGAGCAAGTGTAATCCTTCAAGCAGTTACTAATAATATGTCAAACCGTCACGATTTGGAAATAAATGTCGGCGGTGGTTCATTCAGCCAAGATGACAATTGGAAAGATGCGAACATTAATATGTTAATTGACAACGAAATCTTCGATCCAATTTCAGGATTTCCAGTTTTCAAAAGACAACATTGCAATATAAGAAAAGTAAAATAAAAACAAAAACCTTCTGCGGCTCGAATTTGAGCTACAGAAGGTATTTTTTTAGAAAAATTTCAAACAAACAAATGCTGTTAGAACTGCTAATATAATTGTTAGACCAACATTTTCTTTCAAATAAGCTATAATAATCGCTACGATTGAAGCTACAATTGTAGGAATTAACATTTCACTTGAAGCTGTCAGAATTCCTCTTATTACCATAATACTTAATGATGTATATGGTATTATGTTTAAAAATTCAGCGGTTTGTCTAGAAAGTTGTTTTCCTTTTAAATATTTAAGAGGTATTATCTTAGGAACAGCTGTAACTAAGCTACATAATAAAATTAAAATTATATTATACATTTTGACCTCTTTTCATAATTACTTTCAATCCGATGTATGATGATAATAAAATTGCTAAGATTATATCCCATCCAGATGGTATAAATTTCAAATAAAAAATAATTGCATAAGTTACAACGCCTATCAAACTAACTACCAAACCATTGGAACTTTTCTTAATAGATGGTACTACAAGTGCGATAAACATCGCAGTAAGTCCTACTTCTAATGATGTTTGGACTGATTTTGGCATTAATTGTCCTATCAAATATCCAACCGGCGTAAATATTCCCCAAGCCAAATAAGGTCCTAATTCTACGGCCAACGCAAATTCTGTGTTGAGCTTTTCTTTATTAAAACTCATTACCGAAAATGCTTCATCTGTCAACATAAATCCTATTACAGGAAGTGCTTTCGGATTTATTTTTTGTGTATGAATCCCCAAAGAAGTCGACATTATGAACAATCTCAAATTTAATAAAAATACCGACAACACGATGGAAAACATACCTACTCCAGCACCCATTAATTCAACTGCCATGAATTGTGCTGCTCCAGAATAGAAAACAAAAGAAAACAAAGTCGAATCCAACATGCTAATGTTTTGACCTTTGCACAACAAACCAAAAGCCATCGCTATAGGAATATATCCCAACATAATTGGAGACGAAAATTTGATTGCTTCTTTAATTCTATTTGAATCCATTAAATTTTCCTCCATTCCATTTTTATTACAAACATTTAAACGTAAGAAATCATAATCTACAAGATTTGCAGATTATGATTATTTTATTTCTCTTCTATCCAAAATAGCTTTGTACAAGCTCATTTCGTCATAATATTCCAAATTAGCTCCCAATGGTACTCCCATCGCAATTCTGGAAACTTTTACGTTATATTCTTCATTTTTAAGAACTTCTATTATGAAGTTAGTTGTCAAATCTCCGTTAGTTGTTGGTGATAATGCTAGGATAACTTCCTTTACATAATCTTTTTTACATCTCAAAAACAAATTTTCCAAATTCAAATCCTGCGGAGCAATATTATCTCTTGGAGATAATAATCCTCCTAATACGTGATATTTCCCATTGTATTCGCCAGTTTTTTCAATTGATATTACATTCATTGAATCTTCAACTACGGTTATGACACTGTTATCTCTTTTTTGATTGGAACAAATATCACACAATTTTTTATCAGTAAGATTTCCACAATTAGCACACGGTCTAATATTAGTCTTCACATTTACAATACTTTCTACAAGCTCGTCGACTTTCTTAGGATCCATATCTATAATTCTATAAGCTAACCTTTTCGCACTTTTTCTGCCAATAGTTGGCAAATTGGACAAGTTTTTAATCAATTCGTCCATTGCTTTAGGGTATAGTGACAAAATTATCCCCCCTTATTTAGAATCCTGGAATATTAATTCCTCCAGTGATTTTACCAAGTTCAGACTCACTCATGTCCAATACTTTTTTGATAGCGTCATTAACAGCTACCATAACCATATCTTGAAGCATTTCAACATCGCCATCTTTTACCAAATCTTCATCTATTTTAATAGAAACTATTTCTTTTTTTCCGTTTGCTACAACTTCAATAGCTCCGCCACCACTAGTTGCAGTAACTTCAGTTTCTTCTAATCTTTTTTGAGTTTCTTCCATTTGTCTTTGCATTTTTTGCATTTGTTTCATCATGTTACCCATATTTCCCATACCAGGCATTCCGCCTCTAAATTTATTTCCCATAATTCCTCCTATTTTTCGATTATTTGGACATTTTCTCCAAACAAATTTTGTAATTTTTTAACATTTTCATTTGCTTTTTTCTCTGCTTCATCATCAATTTGTAAATCTAAAACCTTGAAATCGTAATGAGGTTTTAGTAATTGTTCGATAACTTTTTTGTGAGGAAGCAAAGTGTACATATACAACTGGTTAGTTTTCAAAATCAACTTATCATTATCCAAACTAGCTTTAATATCATTAGCTAGTTCTTTTGGAATTTTATCGAAGTCTCTTAAAACTTCTCTTAGTTTTACAAATGAATCCTCATTTTCGACAATTTCGTCTTCATCCGTGTCGTCGATTTTTTCATCAGTCTTTATTATATCATTTTTATTGGATAATTCATCTGATTTTTCTGCTTTTTCTGAAGATTTTTGTGAAATTTCTATGTTTTTATCGATTTTTTCATCAAATTCGACTAATTTTTGTGAAGAATTGATTTTTATCCCATTTTGTTCAATATTTTTGAGCTTATCTTCCAAAGTATTCACTCTGGCAATCAAATCATCGTAATCAATGTAATCTATTAGGCGCATTACCAAAATTTCAAGAAGAGCTTTTTGATTGTCTGCCTGTTTAAGTTTTTTCTGATGCTCTATGATAATCGACATACTTTCGACTATTTGCCTATTCGTAATCAATTCAGATTGCGCATTATACTCAACATTGTATTGAGTGTTGTTCTGTCTGATATTGTCAAGGCCATTTTTTGATAGCAACAAGTTTCTAAAATGATTTAACAATTCACCCATAACATTTTCTACAGGCTTGTTGTGTGATATTGTATACAAATTATCCAAAACTTCTGTTGCATCTTTTTTTATGATGCTATTTACAAGCTTGAAAATTCCTGTATTGTCAACAATACCAAGTATATCATTTATATCTTGTTTTGTTATATTTTCTTTTTCAATGCTTAAGACTTGATCTAAAATAGATAATGCATCTCTCATTGCACCATCAGCTTTGTTTGCAATAAGTTCAATCGCATCATCGTCCATTTTTCTGTTCAAATCATTCAGAATATATTTGATATTGTCTGAAATATCCTTAGCATTAATCATCTTGAACTCATAGCGTTGACATCTTGATAAAATTGTTTGAGGAATTTTATCGATTTCGGTCGTAGCTAATATGAACACCAAATGTTTTGGTGGCTCTTCCATGATTTTAAGTAAAGCGTTAAATCCTTCATTAGTAATCATGTGTGCTTCGTCTATAATATAAACTTTGTACTTTAATTTTGTAGGTGGATAAATTACTTTATCTCGCAGTTCTCTAATATCGTCAATTCTTCTGTTACTAGCAGCATCCATTTCTACGATATCTAATGTGGATTCTTCCAAAGAACTCATACAATTCTCACATTTATTGCAAGGATTTCCATCTTGTAAATTCAAACAGTTGATAGCTCTTGCAAAGATTTTCGCACAACTAGTTTTACCTGTTCCTCTTGAACCAGAAAAAATATACGCGTGAGAAATATTTTTCGTTTCGATTTGATTTTTTAAAATATCAGTTATATGTTTTTGACCGTAAACTTTATCAAAAGTATCTGGTCTATATTTTCTGTAAATAGCTTGCATAAATACCTCGTTTCATTTTTCAAACTACGAGTAATTTTTTGAAATTTTTCATTCAAAAATATCCTAAATCTTTTAATATTATATCATATTTGATATTTCTTGAATTCATAGTAAAATAGTATTAGAAATTTTATTTTTAAAATTTTTGAAGGGGGATTTAATGATGAAAAATATTGACCCATTTTTATTGACAATGTTAGGGTTAATAGTTCCTGGTCTTCTAACCGGAGTAGGAGCAATCCCTGTTTTTTTCACAAGAAACGTAAGTCAAGGTAAGTTAGATGTATTTTTAGGGGCAGCTGCAGGTGTCATGCTTTCTGCAACTTGTTTTTCTCTGATTTTACCTAGTATTGAAGAAAACGGTGGAGGCTTTAGAGGGGTTATAATCTCTTCACTAGGATTTTTAGCGGGAGCTGTGTTTTTGGATATAATCGACAAATACTCTCCGCATGAGCATTTATTAGACAAAAGAGTTGAAGGAAATCCTTCAGATTCTTTGAAAAAAATATGGTTGTTTGTAATTGCGATTACAATTCACAATTTCCCAGAAGGTATGGCAACTGGAGTTGGCTTTGGTGGAGATTCAATAGCAAATGGTCTTCCAATCGCAATAGGAATTGGTCTACAAAATATGCCTGAAGGTTTGGCTGTTGCTTTGTCTTTAGTTAGAGAAAATTACACAGTCAAAAAAGCATTCTTAATCGCATTATTTACAGGATTAGTAGAACCAATCGGTGCGTTTTTGGGTTACGGACTTGTAACTTGGTTCTCACCTATTTTGGGATTTATTTTGGCTTTTGCCGGAGGCGCAATGCTTTTTGTAATTAGCGACGAAATCATTCCTGAAACTCACAGCAACGGATATGAACGCCAAGCAACTTACGGAATTGTAATTGGATTTATTATAATGATGATTTTGGATGTTGCTCTTGGCTAAATAAAAAAGCGGCTACTTGTATTAAAAGTAGTCGCTAATTTTTTTGATTATAACGCTTGAATAGCTGCCATAGTTACATAGTTGTATGGTTGGTTGTAATGTGGCAAGAAGAATATATCAGTTAGAGCTAGTTTGTCGATTGTAACGTGTTCTTGAATTGCCAAGCTGAACATGTGAATCATCATTGAAATATCATATTCACTCATTATTTGACATCCTTTGATTTCGCGTGAATTTTTGTCGTAAACAATTCTGATAGTAACTTCTTTGTTATTTTCTTCCATAAATGGTGGCTTTTGTAAATCTGTGAAATCAGTGTATTCAACTTCCATTCCTAATTTTTCAGCATTTCTAACTGTCAAACCTGTTGATACCATGCACAAATCGTAAATCTTAATTCCGTTTGAACCTTGAACACCATTTGATTCTAATTTTGTTCCACAAACATTGTGACCAGCAACTATACCACTTCTTACAGCGTTTGTAGCTAATGCAACGTATTCAAATTTTCCTGTTGCGTTGTTGAAAATAACTGTTGAATCTCCAACTGCAAATACATTTTCATCAGAAGTTTGTTGATGTTTGTCAGTGATTATTGCTTTTTTATCGTTTAATTTCAAATGATCTTTTGCAAGTGAACTGTTTGGTTTGAAACCAATTGACATTATTACCATGTCACAATCGTATTCACCTTTATCAGTTATAACCTTATTTACTTTTCCATCAGTTCCTTCTAGTTTTACAACTTCTTCATTAAATACTAAATTAACGCCGTGATCTCTTAGATTATCTTCCATTTTTTTGCAGAATTTATCATCGTAATAACCTCTTAACACTGTATCTCCGTGTTCAACCAATGTAGATTCTTTGCCTAATCTCTTGAAAGCTTCTGCAAGTTCAGTACCTATGTAGCCAGCTCCTACCACTACAACTTTTTTGATTTCTTCGTGATTTATCTTGTCAATGACTGATTGTGCATCTTGGAAAATTTTAACTTTTTGAACATTTTCCAAATCAATTCCTTCTATGTCTGGTAAAATTGGTTGAGATCCTGTAGCTAACACCAATTTGTCGTAAGATTCTTGAATTTCTTTTCCGTCTTTGTCCTTTGCATAAACAATTTTTTTGTCGTAGTCAATGTTGTCTACTTTTGTTTCCATGTGAACCGTAGCACCTTTTTGTTCGAAAACTTCTTTGCTACAATAAAATAATTTTTCTGGACCTTTAATTTGTTTTCCAATCCACAATGCCATTCCACAACCTAAGAAAGAAATATTGGAATTTTGATCAAAAATTACTAATTCTTCATCTTTGTAGTTATCCAATATTGTGTTCGCACAAGCTGTACCTGCATGATTAGCTCCAATTAAAACTATTTTACTCATTATGTTTCCTCCTTTTTTATTTCCTACTAATATTGTAGGATTAATAAGTAAAAAAATATTTGTTTGTTATTTAACAAATCTTTACGCTTATAATTATATCAAATTTGTAATCATTTTTCAATAGGCAAACTATTTCTTTTTTTCAAAGTTCATATATAATAGTATTATGGAGGTAGAAAATTGAACAATTTAAAATACTTGAAATTACTTGCAAAAGAATTTCCTACGATTGAACAGGCTGCTAACAAAATAATAAGTTTGACTTCTTTGTCTGTGTTGCCAAAAGGCACAGAGTACTTCTTATCTGATTTACATGGACAATACGATAGTTTCAATAGAATTATTAAAAGTGCTTCTGGTAATACCAGAATTAAAATTGACCTTGAATTCAAAGACAAATTATCTGAATCAAGAAAAAATCAGTTGGCCAATTTAATTTACGATCCTAAAACAATAATCAATATTACAAAGGAAAACGATGAATATACAGAAACATGGATTAGAGATACTATTTTTTATCTGATAAGAATAGCAAAAAGGGTTGCCAGTAAATATTCTAGACAAAAAGTCAGAAATCAAACTCCCTTTTACTACAGAGATTTGATAGATGAAATGCTCAACATTCAATACGAATCTTTGAATAAAAAAGAATATTTTAATCAACTTTTAGATAGCATCATTAAAATAGAAGTTAGTGAAGATTTTATAATAACTTTGTGTGAATTAATTCAAGATTTGAATATCGACTGGCTGCACATCGTCGGTGATATTTTTGACAGAGGAAAAAGGCCGGACATTATTATGGATACTCTTATTGCTAAAAAAGATGTGGATATTCAATACGGTAACCACGATGTTACATGGATTGGAGCGTATCTTGGTAGTTATGTGAATGCGTGTAACGTAGTTAGAAATGCAATAAGTTACAATAATTTTCAATCTTTGGAAGATGGTTACGGAATTAATTTGAGATTATTGTCGACATTGGCAGATGAATCATATTACGATGATCCATGTGAAAGATTCAAAGTTAGAATCTTAGATGATAACAAACACTCAGAAACTGACTTGCTTCACGCAGCAAGAATGCACAAGGCAATTTCTGTAATTCAATTCAAATTAGAAAACCAACTTTTTAAGAGAAATCCAGAATTTGAACAATTAGACAGATTATATCTTGAAAGAATTGATTTTAAAAATGGAATTTACAAAGATGCAAATGGCAAGCCTCATGCGCTCTTGGATATTAAATTCCCTACAATTGATCCTGAAAATCCTCTCGAATTAACACCAAGTGAACAAGAAGTTATCGAATGCATTTCAAAATCATTCAGAACAAGTCACAGATTAAAAGAGCATATGGATTTTTTGTTCTCGTACGGTTCAGTGTACAAAATCGCAAACAGCAATTTGCTTTTCCATGGATGTATCCCTATGAATAAGGACGGTAGTTTCGAAGAATTCACATATCAATCCAATACGTACAGTGGTAAATCACTTTTGGATTTCTTCGAAGGAATTATAAATTCAGCGAAAAACATGGATGATAATGACCCAGACAGACAAACAGCGTTGGACTTTTTCTGGTATATGTGGTGTGGCCCAAAATCTCCTATGTTTGGAAAAAGTAAAATATCAACATTTGAAAACTTCTTCATTACTGACAAAGATGTTAGAAAGGAAGTAAGTAATCCTTATTTTAATTTAAGTAAGATGGAAAAATATGCCGACAAAATATTTGAAGAATTCAATATGAATCCCGAAACATCTCATATAATTAACGGACACGTTCCTGTTAAAAGCATCAATGGAGAAAAACCAGTATCAGCTAATGGAAAAACTTATGTAATAGATGGTGGAATATCAGAAGCTTACCAAAAGAAAACAGGTATTGCCGGTTATACGTTGACATTTAACTCACATCACCTAGCAATAGCAAAACACAAGAATTTCAAAGTGATGGAATCAGTTCACGGCGCATACACTCCTGAAGTTACAATCACTGAAGAATTTCCAAAAAGAATGCTCATAAAAGATACAGACGAAGGAGAAGAAATCCTAGAACTTATCGAAGATTTGGAAAGTTTAATTGAAGCGTACAGAAGTGGTACAATTCAGCAAAATTCAAACTAATACCAATTAAAAAAACTAATCTTGGAAAATCCAAGATTAGTTTTTCTTATAATACACCGAATTTATTAAATGGAAAATATCTCAAAAAAGCTCTACCAACTATCGCCTTTTTATTTATCGGACCGAATATTCTGCTATCATTTGATTCTCGTGGGAGTCTGTTATCCCCCAATACAAAATACTCATCTTCTCCTAATTCCCATTTTGTTTTACTTCCTGAAACAAGAGTCGTTTGACTACTTGTATAATTTTCATTCAATTGTTCATTATTAACATATACTTTATTGTTTTTTAATTCAACAGTATCGCCAGGTAATGCTACAATTCTTTTAATGTAATCACGACCAGATTTATCCGGTGCGTGAAGTTCTATAATGTTACCTCGTTTTAATTTGTTCTTAAAAATCCCCATTCTGTTGACGAAAATTCGATCTCCATTCTCAATTGTAGGATTCATGCTATTTCCTTCAACATGAGTTGTACTAATTACAAAATTTCTAAGCAGTAATGCCAACACAATGGCAATTCCTATTACAAATAACCACTCAAAAAAAGATTTTGCTTTTTCTGTCATATTTACAATTCCCTTTCTAATATTTACTAATTTGATTATAATACTAATCAGTAAATGTGTAAAGGTTGCTAATTTATTATCGTATTATAAATTATTTGTAAAAATTATGAATTAAAAACTTCTCTGTCTAATTCGCCTTCACTTGCCGCAACTATAACTACAGAAGAACCTGCTGCTGTAACATTTGTAGCAGTTCTACCCATATCTGCAAGCATTGATATAGGGCTCATCAATACAACCATTTCAACAGGAAGACCCATTGCTGCGAATACTGCTGTAGTAGTAATTGTTGCAGTTCCCGGAACTCCGACTGTACCCAATGACACTGCCAACGCTACTAATATTAGCATTACATATTGTACGAATGAATAGTGAATTCCCATAACATTAATTGTCAAAATCGCAGATAATACAGGCCAAAATCCTGCACAACCAGGCATACCAACAGTTGCACCAGTCGATGCAACAAATGTTGCTATCTTTTCAGAAACACCTAATTTATCTTTTAAGTTTTCAGTATTTGCTGGAATACATCCAACAGAAGATTGTGTAGAGAATGCAATCAATTGAACTGGCCAGAATTTCTTGAAGAATTTGATTGGATTTACCTTTGCAAATATCGCCAAAAGAGCTCCAGTTGTGATATATGAGTGAAAAATTGATGCAACATAAGTCAATATCAATACAACAATCAATGGCATCATGCTAGCCATATCTGTTCTACTAACAGCGTTCGCCATCAAAGCTAATACAGCATATGGAGTGAAGTCTATAATCATTCCTGTAAATCTAAAAATAACTGCTGCAGCTGAGTCGATAAAACTTAAAAATGGTTTTGCCCTTTCTCCTTCTCCTCTTTCTTCTAATTGTAAAATCGCTAATCCCAAAAGAACAGAAAATACAATAATAGGAACTACTTTTGCTTCTGCTGCATTTCCCAAGACATTATCTGGGAAGAAATTTACAAAAGTTTCCGCAAAAGTTGGAACTTCCTTAGCTTTCGCATCTGCTGCCAAAGTTAATGAACTTCCTTGTCCAATTTTAAATGCTACCACTAAAATCAAACCTATAAGTGAACCTAAAACATTGTGTAAACTTAGAATACCAATTGTTTTTGTTCCGATTTTCTTCATTTTTTCTATACTTTCCAAAGAAACTACAGTACTAACAATTGATGTGAATAATAATGGAATTACTATTGCAAATAATAAATTAGCATAAATAGATCCAAATACTTTTACATATTCTGTGTTTCCTTTGAAAATAAATCCTACTATAATACCTAGAATTGCAGCTACAATTGTTCTTGTACCAAAATTCATTTTCTTCTTAGCCATGAACATCAATAAAGCAAACAATACTAAAGTAACTGCTAATGCTACAAATTTCATCTAAACACCCCTTTTTATTTTATAGTTATATATTATAGTATATTGAGCACAATTTTCAAATTTAATTTTAACTTTTGTAAATTTTATTTAATTCACTATGGACATTATTCAGCAATTTTGATTTTTTTTACTAATTTTTTTCGAAACAATTTTTATATCAGAAAATACATTTCCCTAATAATACTAATGAAAATCGTTTGATATTTTGTGAAAATATTATTAAATTTTTATTATCGAATTATATATATAACTTATTTAATTTTTGTAACATTTTCTCGCAAAAAAATCAGAGGCTATTAACCTCTGACCTAAATTCTATTCATACATTTTTAATAAAACATCTTCAGCTTTTATTGGAAGAGTATCAAAGGTGCAACCAAGTGCATTTAATATCGCTCCATTAATCGCTGGTGCAGGTGTATTTGAAACTATCTCTCCAATTGATTTTGCTCCAAATGGACCTGTCGGCTCATAACTTTCACAAAAATCAACATGGATATTTCCGATGTCTTTTCTAGAAGGCAAATTATACGAAATAAATGAATGTTCTTTTAATCTTCCTTCATCATCCCACAATGAATCTTCATACAAGGCATACCCTATCGATTGACCAATTCCGCCTTCGACTTGAACTGTCGCTAATTTGGTATTCATCACAGTTCCGCAATCGACCACTGCTGCGTAATCTTCTACTTTGATTTCTCCTGTTAATTTGTCGATACTTATTTTTGCAAATCCAGCCATATATGGTGGTGGTGATGTTTTTGAATCAAAGTTTCCCACACCGATTAATTGCATACCGTTTGGACCAGTAGACAAATCTCTTGCTAAATCTTTGATTGCAATTAATTTTTTATCTTGCAAATAAACTTCTTGATTTCTTATTTCTAACCATTCCACAGATGTTTCAAATCTCATAGCAACACGCTTTTTGATTTTGTTTAATAAATTTTCACACGCACGTACAACTGCACTTCCTGTTATATACACACCACTTGATGCGTAACTTCCTGGATCAAATGGAGTTATATCAGTGTCTGCAATTATTGGAATAATATTGTCCATTCCGCATTGCAACACTTCATTTGCCAAATTTACCATGATTGAATCAGTTCCTTGTCCAACATCTGTCGGACTCATCAACAATGTATAATCACCTTGTTCATTTAATCTAATTTCAACTGTTGAAGTATCAACGTTTTGAATCCCACTTCCTTGTTGTGCAATAGCCATCCCAACTGAAATTATTTTGTCTTTTTCTTCTTTGAAAGGATAATATTTATCCCATTCAATCATTTCTCTTGCCTTTTCAATACATTCATTTAATTTGCAACTTTTGACATCTATTCCGTAAGCCAGAGTTTTTTCTCCTTCACGAACAGTGTTTTTAAGTCTTAGTTCAACTGGATCCATGTTTAATTCTTTGGCTAATTTGTTTACCATAGATTCTAATGCAAATGTACCTTGAACTGCACCGTAACCACGAAAAGCTCCACCAGGAAGTTTATTTGTGTAAACAACTTGTCCGAAAAATCTAGCAGCTCTCATTCTACTGTACAATGGAAGTGTTTTATTTCCAACCAAGTTCAAAGTGGTAAATGCGTGATACCCATAAGCTCCTTGATCGGATAACGCATAAATGTCACATGCTTCAATCGTCCCATCTTTTTTGGCACCTATTTTAACTTTCACTTTCATTTGGTGGCGTGAGTTTGAAGCTTCAAAAGTTTCTTCTCTGTCAAATACAAGAATCGATGGTTTTCCTGTTTTTAAAGTTACAAATCCTGGATAAATTTCTGTGACACTTGTTTGTTTTCCACCGAATCCCCCACCTACTCTTGGTTTTATAATTCTTATTCTTGAATCACTTATTCCCAAAGCAACGGATAATTGTCTTTTGATGTGAAATGGAACTTGTGTAGATGTAATGCAACACAATCTATCGAATTGATCCATGTAACAATAAGATCTGTATGTTTCCATCATGCAATGCGCTTGTGCCTTTGTTGTAAAAGTATCCTCCAATACGACATCACATTCACTCATTACCTTGTCAACATCTTCTCCCCAAGATTCTTTCTTTTCACCAACTAGATTTCTTTTCGTATCATAACCAAAAACTTTCGTTGGTCCATTAAAGAATACATCTTCTTCATGTACAACAATTTCGTTGTCGATAGCTTTTGTGTAATCAAGTAATGGTTCTTTAACATCGTACTTGATTTTAATTTTCTTCATAGCCTGATTACACACTTTTTCGTTAATTCCAACTACGATTGCCACAGGCTCTCTCATATATCTAATTTCTTTTGACAAAATCGACATATCATAAGGGCTAGGTTCTGGATAAGATTGCCCTGCCAATGTAAATTTATTGTCGAAAACATCTTCATAAGTGTACACTGCCACAATTCCATCCATCGCTTCTGCTCTTGATTTGTCTATTTCTAATATTTCGCATCTTGCATACGGACTTCTCATCAGCTTAATTATCAGCGCATTAGGATCTTTCAAATCCTCTGTATAGACAGGTTTTCCAGTAACTAATGAGCTTGAATCTATTTTTTTGAAATCTTTATTTATCTTCATCATCAATCTCCAAATATTTCTTAATAGCTCTCATTTGAGAAGCATAACCTGTACATCTGCATAAATTACCCATTAAATAATCTTCGATTTCTTCATCTGTAGGATTTTTGATAGTTTTCTTCAAACTCAAAACATTCATAATGAACCCCGGTGAACAAAAGCCGCATTGTTCCCCACCTTCTTCAGTCAAAAGTTCTCCAAATTTTCTTTGGCTTTCAGATATTCCTTCCAAAGTTGTAATCTTTTTTCCTTCACATCTTAACGCCAAAACAGAACAAGAAAGTACTGGAACATCATCCATCCACACAGTACAAAGACCACAATTTGATGTTGTACAACCACACTTAACCGATTTATAACCCAAATCGCGAAGCACATTGTACAAAGTAGTATCGCAATCAACACTAGCTATATGGTTTTTATTATTAACATTTAATTCTATAATCATTGCAATTCACCTAACGCTTTTTCCAATAATCCAACAAATAAAAGTTTTCTGTATTTTTTCTTCGCTTTATTATTTGACCCTATATACTCATCAATTAATTCCAATGTCTTTTCTCTATCAAATCCATTAACGTTAATCTCATCAGAAACATCTCTCATAATCATTGCTTTTTGAGGTCTCGCTCCAAATACTACCTTATATTTTTCTTCGATTTTAGAAATACTTACAATAGCAATTGGAAAATCCTTACAGCAAAGTCTTTGAACAATTTGAGTGCAGTGGACATCTTTGTTAGGAATCATAACTTCTACTAATAAGTCCTTCTTTATATCAGAATTTAAAAAATCTTCAACACTCATTACACCATTATTGTACAATCTAACCTTTGCATCTAGTAATAATAAAATAGGCAAAAAATCAGAAAATGCGTATCTTGAAAACACACTTGCTCCAACTTGGGCAGTGTTTCTTAGTTGAGTTGACACAATTCTTTTCACAGATTTAGGAATAATTCCATCACAAAATTTTTTTAAGAAATCATTGTATTCTAAATCTCTGTATGTAGTAGTTGCTCCGATTTTTATTTCATCGTCTTCAACATTTATGTAATTTAAATCCAATTTTGACAAATCAATCCCAACATTGTAAGAACGACAGCCTGCTTTAAGAAAATGACATCCACCCAAAATTTTATTCATTTTTGATTTCATCAATAACTCATAAGCTTCATCCAATGTTTCTGGACTTTTGAAATCTCTTAATGTAAACATAACCACTCCTTGATTTTAATCAGTCTTTATTATATCACAAAAATAGTCGGCTATCTTTTGACAACCGACTAGCACATGTTATTCCAATCCTTTTAAAAATTTTTCTGCTAATTTGTGATAAGTGAAGTTTTCTTCAATGGCTTTTCTACCATTTTTTCCCATTTGATTTAATGTTTCTTCATCTAAATCTACAAACTTTTCTATTCCTTTTTTCAATTCTTCCAAGTTTTCTGACTCAACATTTATCCCACAGTTATAATCCACAATATAATTATTAGGAGCATTAATTGCATAGATAATAGGTTTTGCACCCATCATGGAGTCAAATAATTTGTTCATACATACTCCATATCTGAACATATCATTATCCATCGCAGCAACATAAGTCGCATCAATGTAGTT
This sequence comes from Finegoldia sp. P3-F-LR, assembly GCF_052932165.1. Classification (NCBI taxonomy): domain Bacteria; kingdom Bacillati; phylum Bacillota; class Tissierellia; order Tissierellales; family Peptoniphilaceae; genus Finegoldia; species Finegoldia sp. P3-F-LR. The sequence continues at coordinate 39,948 of NZ_JBRFJE010000012.1, forward strand.
GAACAAATCTGGAATTGATGTCTTCGATATAGAATCCAAGAAATAAATACTATCTTCGTATTTGGAGTATTTTTCCATCAATTCTTTCTTGTAAATTCCACCACCAATAAACACTGCTGCCACGTTCTCATTGTCAATAGCAGCTTTTGCCAAATTATCTAAACAATATGATTTTGTGTGACTTCCAAAAAAGCATATAACTTTCTTTCCTTCACTGTGAATTTTGTCGAAAATTTTGACATAATCTTCTGGAATTTTATCGTATTTTTCCCATTCAGATTCCACTATACCATTAGGAACGTGGAAGAATTTTTCAGCCTTCATTCCATGTTTAATCAAATAGTCCTTTGCTGCTGGAAGCAATGAGCACACATAATCTGAGTTCTTGCAAAAAGAATTCTCTCCTATTTGCATCATCACCACAAAAGGATGATATTTGGGCATATTCCCCACTTCTATCAATGTTATTGGCCACATATCGTGAATTTCATGTACCAATTTGATATCTTTTTTAATTTTTTTCATCTTTTGACCAGCAAATGTATCCAATGGATAAGTTGAAGAAGTTATTACCACATCAGGATTTTCATTTTCGATAATTTCTTTAGCATTTTTTTTGAGTGTAGACACGAATCTGAACATACTCATAGCTCTTTTTACGCCATTTCCATCGTATTCTCCAGTTTTTATCCACATGTATTTTATCCCGTCGATAATTTCTGTTTGAAAATCTTCTGTAATTTCAGGATTTTTTCTTCTCAAATGGGAATAATTTCCCGCGATTATTGTCACATTATGACCCATTTTTACCCATTCATTAGCCAAATAATATGTTCTAAACTCCATCCCCATTTCAGGAGAACCAGCGTAATGGTTAATATATAAAATATTCATTAATTTTCCTCTGATTGATTAAAGTAATTTTTGATACATTCGATAATTTTTCTGCTAGAATGACCATCGCCAAAAGGATAATCGTAGTTTTCAAAATCAACTTTTTCATTTAACAATTTCAAAATCTCATCCTTATTCGGTTTGGATAATTGATTTCTCTTTTCAGTCATAGTTTCTGGCCACACAATATGATCAAAAATAGTCACACATTGTTTTCTAGCAAAGTAAGCTTCTCTTTGTAATCCACCAGAATCAGTCACAATTTTCTTCGCGTGATTAACCAAGTACACACTCATCATGTAACCCACTGGTTTGCAGAAAATTATATTTGTATATTTGTGTTTTTTAGAAAGCTCTTGTACCATTTTTTGGTTTCTAGGATGAACTGGATATATACATTTTTCGTCCAATTCTTCCATAGCAGCAAGTATTTCTGACAAAGGCTTTATTGATGCAGTATTTTCTGCTCTATGACAAGTTAAGTAGTAAAAACTTCCTGGAAGATCTACTTCTTCTCCATCCAAATCAATCATTTTTTCAGGAATTTCATCGCCAACTTGATTAGAATATTCCAAGAAAGCATCGTACATTGGATCTCCAACTAAAGTCGCTCGATCTTCCAATCCTTCTTTTTTCAAAAAATCAAGCGCAGATTCAGTACAACAGCATAAAACTTTAGAAGAATGATCAGTCATAATTCTGTTCACTTCTTCTGGATTATCAAGTGTACCCAATCTATTACCAGCCTCAACATGGCAAATCGGAATATGAAGCTTGACAGCTGACAATGCTCCTGCCAATGTAGAATTCGTATCTCCGTATAATAAAACCATGTCTGGTTGTTCTTTAATCAATATTTTTTCGATTTCAATTAACATTTTACCAGTCATTTCACCGTGGGTTCCCCCAGAAATTCCAAGATTATAATCTGGATAAGGAATATTCATTTCTTCAAAGAAAACTTCGGACATATTATAGTCAAAATGTTGACCAGTATGTATCATTACTTCATCATAATTTTTTCTTAACTCTTTTGATACCATGGCCGCTTTTATAAATTGTGGCCTAGCACCAACTACCGTAACAATTTTCAATTTTTTCTCCTATTTTTATTTTTATATTTATTAGTCTAAAATCTTTAAATTTAAACATTTAATCTGCTTCTAACAATTAATTATATCATATGTAATTTGTCAATTTCAATTGAGAAAATCTAAGATAAATCAACAATAAAAAAAGCCTCATTTAAAATTTTAAATGAAGCTTCTTGTAGTTAGATTATAAAAATATTTTTAAATATTTTTAGCTTGTTCTTTTTTAGCAATTGATGGCAATATTAGTCCCAATCCCAACAATACCACTGGAGTCAAAATGTTAAGCATCAATTTGAAATTCCATTGACTTGTGAATGGTTCTCCTTCTTTTGGAATCATACCTAATATACATGCAAATGCTGTGAATACAAAACACCAACCGGCGATAAATTTACCGAATGATTTTGATTTTGTAAATCTATATTCTACACCTTGTTTTTCATTTAGATAGTGTTTCAAAGCAAAATATGCTGCAAATACCCACATATAACGCATTGGCATTACTATTGAGTTCAAATCCAACAACCAGTTGTACAATTCATTAGAGTTTCCAATTCCCAAAGCTGGAATAATTATCAAAATACTAACCAAAATGGTAGTTAATTTGTATCCACCAACAGGAACTTTCTTGTCGTTGATTTTTCTCAAGAAGTTTGGAACGTATTTTGCATCTGCTTCACTCAATAAAAGTTTAAGCGGTGCATCGATACTCATAACCAAAGCTGCAGCTTGTCCAGCAAAATTTGTCAACGCATAAATAATAACAAGTGATGAACCTATTCCATAATATTGTCCCAATTTTTCAAATGCATAATAAGCACCATTCATTTTTAAGTCGTTTGCAACATTTGTTGTATCGAACATCATCCCCATTGCAACTGAACCCAAAATCGCAGATACAGTTACCATCAAAGCCATAATTAACATAGCTTTTGGGAAGTTTTTACCTGCATCTTGTGTATCATTTACATAAGGTGAGATTTTTTCACAACCACCTACGGCAAACACTAGCATGGATATTGTCGTCAAATAATGCAAATTAAAATTAGGCAAATAAGTCTTGATGCTCGTCATATTTGGAGATGCAACTTCTACTCCTCTTAATGCAGGAGCTGCCAACATTAATAAAATAAATAAAATACCCATCACAAAACTTGCAGTACCAGCAATTGAACCTAAAACTTTTATAGATTTAATACCATTTGCAGCTAAAAGCACAAATAATAAAAATATTATTAGTACCAATGCTTGTAGTAAAATTGGATTTAAAGATTTTACCATTTTAGGATTTCTAAAAATCGCCCATGAACCTGCAACCATTAAGTTTTGCGGTTTTTGTGCTAAATATGGGATATGTACTACCCAATAAGTCCAGCCGGACAAATAAGCTAGTAATGGTCCCATTGTTTGTTTTATCCAATAGCTAAGTCCTGATTGTCCTTCTTTGAAAGTTGAACCAAGTTCTCCAACCATCAATGAATAAGGAATAAAATACAAAGCCATTATGAATATCCAACTTGTAATAACTGCCAAACCTTGGTTGGCGTAGTTATTAACAACATTTCCAAAACCCCATACAACTGTGAATCCCATCCAAATTAGATTGGTCACTGTAAGAGATTTTTTCTTTTGATCGTCAATTAAAACATCGTTTTTCATATTTCCCTCCTAATTAGATTATAGCAAAATTTATTTTCATTTAAAACATTTTTCAATAAAAAAATAGCTTCCAGATTTACTAGAAGCTACTTGATATTTTATTTTGAATAATTTTCTATTATTTTCAAAACCAAATCAGATGCTTTTTTCATTTGGTCGATAGATAGTAATTCGTGCTTTCCGTGGAATGCATATCCACCAGTGAAAATGTTCGGACAAGGAAGTCCTTTGTAGGATAATTGTGCTCCATCAGTACCACCTCTGATTGGTTGAACTAACGGTTTTATTCCCAAATCTTCCATTGATTTATAAGCCAAATCCACAATTTCCATTACAGGTTCTATTTTTTCTTTCATGTTGTAATAGCTATCTTTCATATCAAGTTCGATAGCGTTGTTGTATTTCACATTCAAGAATTCTACTAATTTTTCCAAATAAGATTTCTTTTCTTCGAATTTTTTCTTATCGTGATCTCTGATTATGAATTTCATAACAGTATTTTCAACAGAACCTTCGAATGATGTCAACAAATAAAATCCTTCGTAATGTTCAGTGTGTTCTGGTCTTTGAGCAACAGGAAGTTCATTGAATAATTCCATACCGATTAATTGTGAATTAATCATAGTATTTTTTGCACTACCAGGATGAACATTTTTGCCGTGAATAGTTATTGTCGCACCTGCTGCATTGAAGTTTTCGTATTCCAATTCTCCAATTGGACCACCATCCAAAGTATATGCAAAATCAGCGCCGAATTTTTCTACATCGAACAAATCAGCTCCTCTGCCTATTTCTTCATCAGGAGTAAATCCAATTTTAATTGTTGGATGTTTAATATCTTTGTTTTCGCATAATTTATTCACAGCATCCATTATAATTGCAATACCAGATTTATCGTCAGCACCCAAAAGTGTAGTTCCATCTGTATGAATTAAAGTTTGTCCTTCCAAATCTTTTAAAAATGGAAAATCTTCCACAGTAGTAGTTACAGAATCGGATAATTTGATGTCTCCACCTTTGTATTCCAAAATTTGTGGTTTTACATTTTCTCCTGACATATCAGGAGCAGTGTCCATGTGAGAAATGAAACCGATAGATTTTGATTCTCTATCCAAGTTTGATTCTAATGATGCATACACATATCCATTTTCGTCCATGTGAGCATTGTCAATTCCCATTTCTTTTAATTGCTTAACCAAAAGATTACCCAAATCTTTTTGTCTAGCTGTTGATGGACAAGTTTCGCTTGATTCATCACTTGTAGTATAAATCTTCGCGTATTCAATAAATCTATCAACTATATCTATCATAATTTTCTCCTATTTAATAACTTTCTTTTCTTCCCAAGATTTTTTAACTGCGTTTGCAACATTTCTTGCAACATCTTTGTTAAACGCTTCTGGCAAAATTCTTTCTTCTGTTGGTTGTTCAACCATGTGAGCTATTGCATAAGCTGCTGATAATTTCATATCGTCAGTAATCTTGTCTGCTTTCGCATCCAATGCTCCTCTGAATACTCCAGGAAATACCAATACATTGTTAACTTGATTAGGATAATCACTTCTACCTGTTCCAACTACTCTTGCTCCTGCTTCTTTTGCTTCGTCAGGATAGATTTCTGGAACTGGGTTCGCCATTGCTAAAACGATAGCGTCGTGATTCATTGAAGATACCATTTCTTTTGTTAAAATTCCAGGAGCTGAAACACCGATGAAAATATCTGCATTTTCCATAGCAGTTTTCAAATCTCCTTTAACTTTATTAGGATTAGTTGTTCTGGCTATTTCTCTTCTAGCTTCGTCAAGTTTTTCATCATCAGGATCGATAATTCCACGGCTGTTTAAGATTAAGTTGTTCTTAGCACCTGCTAATGTTAACAAGTTAGAAATTGCAATACCAGCTGCACCTGCACCACTGATTACGATTTTGACATCAGAAATATCTTTCTTAACGATTCTCAAAGCATTAATAACAGCAGATAATACTATAACAGCTGTACCGTGTTGGTCGTCGTGGAATACTGGAATATCTAATTCTTCAATTAATCTTTTTTCGATTTCAAAACATCTTGGAGCTGCAATATCTTCAAGATTAATTCCACCAAATGAAGGAGAAATAGCTTTCACAGTGCTGATTATTTCTTCAGTGTCTTGTGTGTTCAAGCAAATTGGGAACGCATCGACATTACCAAATTCTTTGAATAAAACTGATTTACCTTCCATAACAGGCATACCAGCAATTCCACCAATATTTCCCAAACCTAAAACTGCAGAACCATCAGTTACAACAGCTACCATATTTCCTTTATTTGTATATTTATATGCAAGTTCATTGTCTTCGTGAATTTTCTTACAAGGTTCAGCAACACCAGGAGTGTAAGCCAACGCCAAATCCATAGCGTCATTAACTTTTACTTTAGATACTACTTCTAATTTCCCTTGATTTTTTTCGTGAAGTTCAAGAGCTTTTTGTTTGATTTCTTCGATATTCATTTTTCACCTCATAAATTTTCAAATAATTTTCAACAAAACTGTTGAATAACATTATTACAATATAATTTTAACACTAAAGCCCAACTATTCCAAACAAAAAGAGGTATTATTTAAAATACCTCAATTAATTTAGAAAAATATTGGAACTAAAACAGATGCCAACAGAATTATTAACGCTCCTCCCAAACGAGAAGATATTTGTGCAAATGGCATAAGTTCCATTCTATCTGCAGCCGTAAGAACAGCAACATCTCCAGTACCGCCCATATTAGCCATACACAATCCTGCTGTAAGAGCTGTTTCTATTGGATAGAATCCTACGAAATATCCTACGATACCTGCTCCAAGTATAGCTCCTATGATAACCGCGATAACAAGAATTACATAGCTTGGTGTAAATGCTTCAAAAATTTGTCCCAAATTAGTGTATGCCATACCAATACCAAGCATAAGTGCTGCAGTGAAGTTTTTGGCTACGAAATTGTACCAACCTTCAGCAACGTGTTCGATTTTTTCAGGAACAATTCCTGCTGCCTTAACGATAACTACAGAAATAATCATCCAAGCATAAGAGTGGATTTTGATACCAATTTTTTCAAACAAAAATGCTAATATTGCACCAAATGTGAAAAATGCTGTAGCAATTACAATACCTGCGCCGTAATCTTTAACATCTTCTAAGATTATATTTTCTTTCTTTTCAGCTTTCAAACTATCGTCGTCACTTCTTACTAATTGGCCATTACCAGTTAAACTTGGTTTAACTTTTCCTAACCTATTTAAAAGACCACCTGCAACGATTGCCATGGCATTACCTAATGCAACAGCTGGAACAAGTTTACTCAAAATAGTTTCGGATGGAATGTTTAATGCTGATTCGAAAACTTTAGAAATAGGTACAGCACCTGCTCCCATTCCACCACCCATAATTGGGATACCGATGTATGCGATAGACTCACCTACACTCTTTCCAAACAACAAACCTACACCACCTACTAAAAGTAATGCCATAATTACAGAACCCAAAATACATGGTAAATATCTAATAGCCGCTTTGATAAGCAACTTTCTATTCATACCAAGGATTGAACCTGTGATTAAAGCTGCGATGTAGAAATCAAGGAATCCTCCTTTAGTCATAAAAGTATTTATACTTTTAATGGATTCAGCTGGTAACCATTTATAATAAGTTATAGCCGCACCAACAAATATAGATACAATAGCTCCACCGCCCAAATATGTCTTGATAATTGGTGTATGATTTCCGATAAGGTTTAATAATTCGCCGAATACAATCAAAAATAAAAATGCTCCAACCATACCATTTGGTAGAACATCAAATATGAATGAAATAACGATTATTACACAAGCGATTATAAAATACGGAATTTTTAAACCTGCAATCTTTTTATCCATAACTTTCCTCCTTATTTAGTTTTTTCATCTTATATTATCTCATTTAAAAAAACAAAAAGCAATCTAAATCAGCTTAATTAAAAGTATTAAAGTGAACAAATACAAAATTGTCGTACTCACAACATAATACCCTGCTAACGAGTCATCTTGGCGATATCTTTTGGCGAAAACATAAGTATTAACAGCCGTAGGTGCACCAAATAAAATCAACGCAACAACCTTTTGAATTTCTGATAATCCGAAAATTTTCCCAATAAATAATCCTGTCAATGGAAGTACCAATAGTTTTACAATGGAAACCTTCATAATCGATTTAATTTCTTTAAAATCTATTCTAAAATTCAAACCGTATCCCATAGTCACCAAAGCTAAGGTCCCTGCAATATCTCCCAAACTTCTCAAAGGAGTTTCCAAGAAAAACAAATTAACCTTAGTTACATACAAAAAAATCCCTACGAAAAGCCCAATCATCAAAGGTGTCTTCACTACATTTATGAACAACTTTTTCTTAGAATTATTCTCACCTACCAATCCTTCGTACATGCTTACAGTGTAGAAATTATAGAAAAACTGACTAATTCCTGTGATTGCACCTGCCATGACAATCCCTTCATCCCCAAACAAAACACTTAATATTGGAAATGACATTATAATGAAATTGCCTCTACTCATAGCATTGGCTTCTAGTACAACATAAGATTTGTCCTTATTGGTAATTTTCGCTAAAAAATAAGTAATGAAAATGTGAAATACAAACACCACATTCAAATATACAAAATATTTTACACTGAGATTTTGCCCAAAATCCACCTTGTAAAAACTCATCATAATTTTTAGAGGAAAAAACACATTAAAAATCAGCTTGTTAAGTCCCGTCATAGTATTATCGTCTACAAGGTTGAACTTTCTTATCAAAAAACCAATAAAAATCAAACAAAACAAATTGATTATCGTTAAGTACAACTGCGAATAATTTACCAAAAAACCACCTTTTTCACATAAAAATATAGGTAAATGAAACCACTTACCTATACCACAATACTATTTATTTAGCAAAAAATCAAATTATTTTGTGTACAATTCAATGTATCTGTCCTCTGTAGTGTAATCTGATTTTTCTATCGAATCGATGATTAAACCATCAGATATGAATTTCTTCAAAGAATCGTCCAAATCATTCTTAGCCACAATATTGACAACCCTTTGGTTTTCACTATCGGATGTTACAACCTTGTATTGTTCCTTTGAAATCTCAGACAAATTCTCAAACGCTATTTTTTTATCCACCAGAAACATTACATCGTCTGTTAACTTGTCCACTTCTGACAAAGTATGAGATGACAACACAACTATCTTGCCATCATCTTTTAATTTCAGAAGATAATTTCTAAGCAAAATAACGCTTGTAGGATCCAACCCTGTTACAGGTTCGTCCATAATGTAAATATCATAATCTCCCATGAAAAAATACGTCAACAAAGTTTTTTGTTTTTGTCCCAGAGAATAAGTGCTAACTTTTCTCTTCATAAAATTATGAACCTTAAAAATATTCAACACTTCCTCAAACTTTTCATCAGAAACATGGCGTGAGTTCTTTGCGAAAATAAAATGATCCAACCCTGTCAAATTATCATACAGCATATCCAAGCTTCTTGCATAGGATAAATACTTGAAAATCTCCGGATTTTTATTATCTATATCATTAACCTTAATCTCTCCTGAATCGTACTTCGTCAAATCAGAAATTATATCCATAAGTGTAGTCTTACCAATACCATTTGGTCCAACTAACGCGTAAATACCAGGTTTATCTAATTTCAAATCCAAATCCTTTAATACTTCGTTTTCACCGTAAGATTTGTTTAATCCTTTAATCTCAAGCATTAATATCCCCCTTCATCCTTTTCATTGATATCAAATTAAACACTACAATATAAAATACAATCATTATCACATTATATATAGGATTAGAAAAACTAAACTCATTCAAATAATTGTATCCGCCTTTTAATATCATCAAACTATCCAACGAACTAAATGGATTCAATAAGAAAAACTTACCCAAAGTTCCAAAATAGCTAATAATAATTCCCAAAACAATCAAGAAAGTTGTAGCAATTATATTCACAGTTTCATTCTTGATGAATGTAGTCATCATATTTGAAAAACTAACCACAAGTAAAATTATCAAAATATTTATTAAAATCATTGGCAAAATGAAACCACTGGATGCCCTGAACACACCCTCCACTACACCGTTATAACTGTAATCGTAGCAAAACACTGGATACAATTTCTCACCAAGTCCACCGTTAAATAATCCAATTATCATACTAATTGCCAAAATCACCATATACATTCCGGCAGATAATACAAACGAATTAATCTGCTTTGATTTCCAGACTTCTTTTTTCCTTTCATTCACAAAAGCTAACTTCAAAGTTCCATTGGACCTTTCCTTTTTAAACTCAAGAGTAAACATCAAGCAAATAATCAACGTAAAGGCTGGAATAATCCCATTTTCATACATAGATATTACATTGCCTATAAGTCCTTTTTGTTCAGTAGGGTCATGTTGTTTTGTTTTATACAATTTAAGCTTTTTATTTGATAATAAACTTTGTTCAATCTCATTGCTAACAATCTGATAACTTGAATCGGGCTTTAAATTGTTATTCATAAAATAATTCACCCTATTCTCATTAGATCGAGAAGTACTTGGATCTATCCATTCTACATCAAATTCCGAATTAGAATTCAAATAATGGAACATATTACTGTAATATTCTGTGGGATTATTAGCTCTGTTAACATAAGATTTTTTAAAATTTTCCAAATTAATTAGTCTTTGCTTCTCTCTTTTGTCTTTTGGATTGTTGTGAACGTTAATCTTTGCAACTTCAATACTGATGTCAATAGTTTGTAAATCATCCCTTGATTTTATGTTTTTGTATTTTATCGTATTAAAGCAGAAAAACACAGCTACCACTACAGTTAGTACACAAAAATACTTATATAATTTGCTTCTCATAATTTTGGCAAAATCTAATTGCAAAATATTTTTGATATCGATTTTCGAGTATGTTTTTGAAAAATTATGATAAATAAACTTGTATCTGTTGTTATTTACAATGATTAAACATGCAACCATTAACAGAAATACAATTGGCACTAATATTGAAAATTGACCGTAATTATGAAAACTATTTAAACTAAACGATAGATTATATCTCTTAGATAGCAATGAAATTATCCAGTAAATTGATAAAACAACAAAAATTGATAGATTTTGTTTCATGTACCTTCTGAAAATCTCATACAACATCATCGCAATGCTGTAAATCAAAAACCCCGTACCAATGTATTTTAAAGCAAGTACCATTGAGTATACATTCATTGTTATAGGTGAATCGGTCTTTAGGTTTGTTACAGTTTTCAATATCATATCGTGCGCGCTTCCCATTGGAAATCCATTTACTACAGAATAAATGATATTGCCCACAATCATCGATAAGATTACAACCGCAAAGAATACGACATACTTTACAAGCCTTGCATATACTAATTTTTTTGGAGCTTACTGAAATAGTATCTAATTTTAGATTTTTGAAATTCATCTCATTAGCAAATACAGCTATAAGAAAAACCACACACAAGAAAATATCATTCATGACATTTTCCATTAGGAAACCAAAAGATTTGAAAAAACTAAAATTATTGGATGTAGTGTAGAATCCATATCTGTTAATTTCATCACGAATCAAATTAAAATAAGGATCCAATTCTCTGAACATTGCATCCATCTCCAACTTGTTTAAGTTGTTTTGTCGTTTGAACGATTTTATCTCATCATATTGGTTCAATAATTCATTGTAGAAATTATGCTCTGTTTTTGAAGAATACTTTGCAGCTTTTGTCTCTTCCATCAACATACTCACATCGTATTCTAATGGTTTTATGTATTGCAAAGAATTAAAATTCATCTTGCTAAAATCCAAATATTTTTGCTGTTCCTCTTTATTTTCAGATGATTTTGAGAATACAAAAGACTCCATCATTGTGTTTTCAAAATAATTTCTAGTTTTTATAAAATATGAATAATCTTGATCAGTATATTCATATTTTATACTATTTAATGTTACAAAAGAATACACACAAAAAATAATAACTACAACTGGAAATATTAACGACTTGTAAAGTTTTTTCAGTTCAAACATATTGTCTCCCTCCATTGAATTTAGAAAATATTATTTGCTAATTTCTCCCGAATAATACCAAGTCTCAGTATTATTGGTTACATCAATAGTAATTAATCTCTGTCTATAAAGTTTCCCACTGTAACCGTCATTATATACATCTTCATACTTAAAATTCACAGGTGATTTTCCCCTCTCAAAAGTAAAGTTCTCACCGTATTCATCTTTTTCAACATTTTCTAATTCATAATAACTTGCCGAACTAACAGCCGATGAAACGTTTGCATCTATTGTACAAACCACTGTCAAACATGCAATCATAACGATAAATAAAATTTTTTTCATTTTTAAGTCTCCTTTCATAAATTCCTTATTTATTATATACCCTATTTTTTATTTTTTAATCTATTTTTCTAAAATTTTAATTTGTTTTTTTTAGTGTAATTCATATACATTTTTAAGAAATTATTTTCTAATTTAATGCAAAAAAATCTTCCACACTGTTTAGTGCAGAAGACTTTTCGCAATTATTTGTCGCTTAAATGAACAAATAGTAGTTAGAAAATAAATTTAATCATTTGAAACGCTTTTTATTAATTTAGATTTAATTAGTAATCGCTGAGAATCGTATGGATATGGATGACAAGACATTAAATACAACTTTGATTTATCTTCTTCTTTAATAAATCTACTCCAATCATCTGGTTCTATAATTTCGTATCCATATACTTCGTAATACAAAATTTGAGTCTTTGTTGTAATTTTAATTACAGAACCATCCTTTAGTTCATTTATTTTTTTAAATGTAAAATCTTCGTTTCTACCACCTCTATGAGCTGCTAAAACAGTCATTGTATTGTTCTTATTTGATGGCATGTCTGTATCTGTGACAATTCCACATCCATTTGATAATGCTTTTCTTGAAGTATTCATATAAATAGGCAAAATTAGTTTTATATCATCTACTCTGAGCACTCCTATAGCATTATCGTCAGTAATTTTATCGCCTGTTTCATTTTTTGTTTTTTCTTTTTTTATTTCTTTACTTAATTTGCTTTTTTTATTTTTTGCTTTATTATTCTGAAATTCATTTTCCAAATTTATAGCACTGTTTTTTTTGGATTCTAATCTGTTAAAGTTTATAAAAAGAAGTGCTAATGAAATAATCATTAGCACTCCTCCTAAACTAATCAGAAAGCCTGATTTCTTCAATACTCTAAGCCTCTTTCTTCTTTTTTCTAATACCAATGCCTGTCAAAACTCCTCCAATAGCTAACATTATTATTGCATATGTTGATGCATTAACTCCGTCTCCAGTATTTACTAGAGTGCCTTTTTTATTTGGAGAGCTTGAATTTATTGTATTATTGCCTTGAGTTATAAGTCGAGTATTAGTTTTCTTCTTGTAGATGTGAACGGTATTGCCTTTTTCATCAGTTTTTGTTTCTACAAATTCATATCCAGGAATGTCTTTTTTGTCTTTTTTTCCATTTTCCTTATCAGCAATAGTCTTACCATCTTCGTCTACATATTCAGTAACTACATCTGTAGGTGGTGTGACTTTCTTGTAGATATGTTTTGTATTGCCTTTTTCATCAGTTTTAGTTTCTACAAATTCATATCCTTCAATGTCTTTATTAGGTTGTTTACCATTTTCTTTAGGAGAAATTGTATTTCCTTCTTGATCAACGAATTCAGTTACTACATCTGTAGTAGGAGTAGTAGTTTTCTTCTTGTAGATATGTTTTGTATTACCTTTTTCATCAGTTTTAGTTTCTACAAATTCATATCCTTCAATGTCTTTATTAGGTTGTTTACCATTTTCCTTAGGAGAAATTGTATTTCCTTCTTGATCAACGAATTCAGTTACTACATCTGTAGTAGGAGTAGTAGTTTTCTTCTTGTAGATATGTTTTGTATTACCTTTTTCATCAGTTTTAGTTTCTACAAATTCATATCCATCGATGTCTTTTTTGTCTTTTGTTCCATTTTCTTGTGGAGCAATAGTTTTTCCATCTTCATCGACATACTCTGTAACTACAGCTGGTGTAGGAGTAGTTTTCTTCTTGTAGATGTGAACGGTATTGCCGTCTTTATCAGTTGTAGTTTTTACAAACTCATAGCCACCTATATACTTCTTAGGATTGTCACCCTTTGTAGACTTAGAAATTTCATTTCCATTTTCATCTACATATTTAGTAACCTTTTGAGACTCAGGTGCTTTTCTTCTGTAAACATAGATAATGTTGCCATCAGAATCTGTTTCTGTTCTTAGTATTTCATATCCTGGAATTTCTTTGCTTGGATTTCTACCTTTTAGAGGAGAAGCAAGTTTATTTCCGTTTTCATCGAGGAATTTAGTAACTACTTCTTTAGAAGGAGTAGGTAATTTCCTGTAGATGTGAGTTGTATTTCCTTTTTCATCGGTTTTTGTTCCTACAAATTCATATCCATTTATAAGTGATGGGTCAAGGGTACCAGCCTTATCAGCAAGTATTTGATTACCCTCAGTATCTACAAATCTTGTTTCAACGCCTTCAGTAGGATTTTTACTATAAGTGTGAATTGTGTTACCATTTTCATCTGTTCTAGTATTTATAATAGTGTAACCTTCAATGGTTACTGGATCTTTTGTTCCTTCCTTTGGAGGAAGTAGTTGATTTCCTTTTTCATCAACATATCTAGTCTCTACTGATGGGGTTGGATTTTGTTTAAGTCTATAAACATGAACAGTATTTCCATCTTTGTCTGTGTAAGTCTTTACATACTCGTAAGCAGGAATATCTTTTTTATTTTGCTTTCCTTTTTCTTCATGATTAATAGGATTTCCCTTTTCATCTACATATTTAGTAACTACCTCTGTAGTAGGAGGAGTAGTTTTCTTCTTGTAGATGTGTTTTGTATTACCCTTATCATCTTTTTCGGTTCTTACAAATTCATATCCATCAATATCTTTTTTGTCTTTTGTTCCATTTTCCTTAGTAGAAATAGTATTACCATTTTCATCGACAAATTCTGTTACTACTTCTGTAGGAGTAGTTTTTGGTGTGAATTCCCATGTTCCTGTGAATTCTACATCTTTATCTTCTACAGTTTTGCTATCTTTGTCGTAACTTACAAATTTCCATGTTCCATCTTTAACTTTTACTTCTTTTGTTTCTGGCTCTGTTGGTGTTACTACATCGCCTTTAACTTTTCCAGTTTGTTTTGCTGGTAGAAGGTCAGTTA
>NZ_JBRFJE010000013.1:0-53736 GCF_052932165.1 Finegoldia sp. P3-F-LR
AATATATTAGATGGTACAATGAAGATAGAATTAAAACAAAATTAAACGGAATGTCCCCTGTTATGTACAGATTACATTCCGCTTAAAATATTATTAAATTATTCCGTGTTTACGGGTTCAGGTCAATTTATAGATTATCTACTTCTTTTTTTCTATTAATTTTTATTGTCTAAGGTTAGTAATAAAAGATGATGGAATTTTGTCATTGTTTTGAAATTCTTTTTTCCACATTTCTGCATAATTTCCGACTGCCCACTCACTCATTATAATTGAATCATCTTTTGTAATTGGAATACTTCCAATTAATTTATTATCATTAGAATAATCATAGATTAATATTTCGTCTGTCGTTTGAACTATTAATATTCTTTTATCAGGAGAAGAATAAGCATCTATCGCACTGCTTTTTAAATTTTTTATAGATTGCCAATTCATAGATAATTCATCTGGCGATAAATTCAAATGTGAAACTATATTTAGTATTACATTTTTTAACTTAACTTCGTTATTTTCTTTAAATGTATATTGTGTTTGGTAATTCCACTTACCTGAATTTCTTACAATTCCAATATTTTTATAATCTTCATTTTTATCATTTGAAGAAACTTCAGAATTAGACTCTGTGTATTCTTCTGCAATAGAATTTTTCAATACATTTACAGCTTCTTTTCCTCCGATTTGATCTATATTCAATTCATTATTATTGCTCATTTTATCTATGTCATATATAGAATAATATTCAAATTGATGCTTATTTCGCATGATTGAGATATATTCTGGACCTAGGTATGTTATTTCTGCAGATGAGTCAAACTCTAATTTTTTATTTTCTTTGGAGTTTTCACCTGAATAAACCGGCTTGGCTAAGAATTGCTCTACATAGTTATTATCAAATTCATTCTTTTTGTATTCCATAGTCCAGAACCCATTTTTTCTAGGGAAAAACAATGCAGATGTTTGATAAATCTGTGCGCGATTTTTCTTGTCGATATCCAATAAAATAGTCCTATAAGATATATCACTTTCATCATTTCTTACAACTTTATTTTTGATTCCAATTAAAAGAGCAATATTTTCTTTGTCTTTTAAATTGTTTCCTTTATTTTCATAATATTTACTTTCATAGGTTGACTGGTAATTCTCAATAAAAGTTCTGCTGACTTGATTTTCAGTTTTTTTCATGTAATAAAGCACTCCGTTGTATGGTAAAATTATATTGTTTTTATCCATTACAACAACATCTTGATAAAACTTGCTGCCATCAGAAATTGTAATGACCATTTTCTTATCTTTAGAAAATTTCTTACTTATATTTTCATCGCTTGTTTTTTTACTTAGATAATTTTGTAAACTGACAAATTTAGACGAAAATTTAGGGTTTATAGTAAATCTTTTTCCAAAAACAACTATAGATTCATCGACGTAAAGTTTACCTATTTCATCTGAAACTTTGGATTTAGAATCAGAAAAGCTTTCTTTCTTATCAATTTGCCACACACCTGCTGCAACCAATAAATTATTTTCAGGAACTTTGATATTTTCAACTGCAGATTGTTCTTTATTTCTGAACATTATGAAAACAATCAACAAAATTAAAACTATCGTACCTACCAAAATACTAGTTGTTTTTTTCATTTTCATCATCTCCTAATGGCAATGTAAACGAAACTGTAGTTCCTTCATCTAATTTAGATTTAATCATCAATTCTCCCTTGTGAAGTTTTACTATTTCTTCACAAATAGAAAGCCCCAAACCTACATGAGAATTCGAATTAGAGCCTTTGTAAAATTTTCCAGTTACAAGTTCTATTTCTTCAAATGAAATTCCTATCCCTGTATCTATTATAGATACTTCTGCAAATTTTTCCGTTTTTTCAATATTAATAATTATCGTTCCTTTTTCTGGAGTAAATTTTATAGCATTATCTAAAATATTAATGAAAACTTGCTTAATTCTATCTTCGTCAAATGTAGCGATGAGTTCTGGACTTTCATAATTCAATATCAAATCAATTCCTTTAGAACGAACTTTAGGAAGCAATTGATTTTTGATGTGTTCTGCTAATTCAATTAAGTTTTGTTTTCTCTTAATGATTGAAATTCTTCCAGAAGTAAACCTTGAAAAATCAAGTAACTCCTCAACCATGTTTGTAAGTCTGTCGCATTCGCTATCGATTATATCTATTCCCATAGTTGTTGTTTCTAAATCTGATGGATCGTATTTTAAAGTTTGCGCCCATCCTTTTATAGAAGTTAATGGTGTTCTCAATTCATGTGACACACTTGAAATAAATTCGTTTTTCAATTGTTCTTTCTTGTTAATATTGTCCGTCAATAAATTCAAAGTCATTCCAAGTCTTCCAATTTCATCTGTATCATTTTCTTTTGCTCTTACTTCCATATCACCCTTAGCCATTCTTTCGGCAGTTTTTGCAAGGCTATTTATCGGTTTGATTATGCTTTTAGTTAAAATTTTGCTCAATAAAATACTGAATAATATTACTAAAAATCCGAACAAAGCAAAAGATACTGACTTCACTCTTATTGCCCTGTCTATTTCCTTTAAACTTGAAATATATCTTAAAACTCCGACTTGTTTTCCCCTGGATTCAAGTGGAACAGAAACAGAAATAATATTTGAATCAGAATAACTAACTTTTCCTGTGTATCTTCCACTTTGACCATTTATTGCACTTACTACATCTGATGTTTCTATTTTTTCGCCCAAATTTGGACTTGCAATTGAGTCAAATACAACAACTTGATTATTGTCCAAAATTTGCACTTGGCAGTCAGTTTGTCTGTAAAATTGGTTTTTGTCTTCGGCAATTACTTCATCTAGTTCATAATCTGCCATATAAGAGCTATACAAATTTGTAGAATATCTTATTTCGTTGTTCAAAACGCCTTCCATTGTAGAATAATAATAAAACTTAGTAGCATAAATAGAAAATATAACAAGTATTATCGCGGTAATACTTGTTAAAAATACAAAGGAATACATTATTTTGTTTTTAATACTCATTATTTTTTATTTTCCCATCTGTAACCAACTCCCCACACTGTTACAATGTATTTTGGGTGAGTTGAATCTTCTTCAATTTTGCTTCTCAATCTTCTCATATTAACATCAACAATTTTAGCGTCTCCTATGAAATCTTCACCCCATGCTTTATCCATCAATTCATCTCTAGTAATTGCTTTTCCAGGATTTTGCATCAAAAGTTTTATTATGTTAAGTTCTGTTGGAGTTAATGTAATTTCTTTTCCATTTTTATAAAAAGTTCTCGAATACATATCAAGTTTGAATGTTTCATCTTCAATAATTTGGCTATTATTTTGTTTTTGCGGACTTCTTCTTAAAACAGATTTTATTCTAAGAATCAATTCGCGAGGATTAAATGGTTTTGTCAAATAATCGTCTGCCCCTCTTTCAAGCCCTTCAATTTTATCGTTATCTTGAGTTTTTGCAGTCAACATTATAATAACAATATTCGGGAATTTATTTCTTAAAATTTTGCAAACTTCAAACCCATCAATTCCAGGAAGCATTATATCTAAAACAGCTACATCTGGCTTGTTTAATTCTGCTAACTCTACGCCTTTTTCTCCAGACTCAGCTTCTAATATTTCAAATCCTTCTCTTGCTAAATTTATTTTTGTAAATTGTCTTATATTATCTTCATCTTCTACTAAAAGAACTTTAATACTCATATCACACCTCATGTATTATTATAACTCATAATTTAGCTAATTCAATTGATCTACATAATTGTTAAGAAAAACCTCAACCTCTAGTTCGCAATTTTGGTCGTAATTTTTTTCAATAATGTATCCTTTTCTTAAATTTACAAGAATCATTTTAATATTTTTGTTGTATTTTTTGTTCAAAACATAAGAATAAAACTTCAATTGCATGTGGTATTTTTCGTACAAGTATTCTTGTGTTTGTGAACTAATTTTATAATCATAAACTTTTATTTTTTCATCACAAAATTCCACTCTATCCATAAATCCAGATATCATAAGATTCTCGTACAATAAATTAAAATCCATTTCATTTTTATAATTTGAAAAATCTGTTATAAATTGGTTAAAGTTTTTAGTTGCGACATTGAAAATTTCCTTCTCATCATTATTTAAGAAATCTACTTCTTTTATACATGGATAATTACTTCCGTCAGATAATTTCGCATACATATGAACCAAATTACCAAGTAATATATAATTTATTGAAGATTTTTGAAGATTACTATCAAAAATTTCTTCATTGGAATTTAAAATACTTGTAATACCAATTGGAATAAGTTTTTCGACTTTTACTTTCTTTGGTTCTGGTATATCGAATTTTGTTTGTATTTTTTCGAGTAAAAAAGGTTTCTCATTTAATTCTAAAAATCTTATACTTCCTCTTTGTTGCAAGTCCTCAATGTATGGACTTATTTGTTTGAAATGTCCCGATTTTTTTGAATTCGAAAAAGATAACTCTTTTTTTGCACGTGTGAATGCCGTATAGTACACGTTATCAACTTCGTAATCATCCTCTTCTTCTATTAATTTCTTAACTTTTGTCAATCTAAATTTTGAATAAGGAAAATCTAGCACGAATTGCATCTGAATGTTTTCGTTGTCTATAAATAATAGAAATTTATCTTTGTTAATTGATGGTTTTGATAGATTATCCACTATAACTTTTTCAAATCCCAAACCTTTTGACTTATGAATAGTCATCAGTTTTACCAAATCACTGTGTTCATCTTCAAAAGACATTTGATATAAGTTAGTATTATTTTCAAAATAATCTACAAAATCTTCTATACTATAGTTGTTGGCATCAAATTGCTTTGCAATTTCCAAAAATTTAATTATATTTGCCTTTGATTGAAGATCATTAAATAATCCTAAGTAGTCAATCTGTTCAATATAATTAGACATTGAATCGTAAATCGTATATTTTGTAAGATTTTCCGTAAAATCTACAACTTGTTCATCAATTTTTTTCATAGTAGATTGATAGTTATCTGTTTGATTCAATATTTCATTGTAATCCACATCATATACATTAGATAATATTCCTACTTTACTTATGTCATCACCGTATCGTGCGTATTTTATGAACTGAATCAGATTTAATATTTCTCTGCATTCTTCAAGTCCTTGTTTGTCAAAAATATAATAAGGAATATTTCTATTTGCTAAACTTTTTTCGTATTCCGAGAAATCATTCTTAGTTCTAGCTAAGATAGCAGTGTCTTTAAAATTATCTTCATTGATGTATGAAACCAAGATATCTGCGGAATCATCTTTTGTTTTTGCGTCCTTATTGTTAAGTTTAAATTCATCTCTTCCGATTACTTCTCCCACTTCATTAACTGCGACTAAGCTATCGTATCTATCCTTCATTTTATTAGAATAAATGTAATTAATAGGCTCCATTATATTTGGATGTGTTCTATGATTTTCATGGAAAGTTATATATTTTCCGCCACTTTTTTTTATGTCTTCTCTAGTTTTTTCAAATACTTTTATGTTCGCTCCCCTAAAACTATATATGGCTTGTTTCGGATCACCAACTATGAAAAGATTATTTCTATCCAAAGCCTTATTTTCGCTGCACAATGTATAAAAAATATCTCTTTGTAGATTTGATGTATCTTGATATTCATCTATCATAAAATATTTATACTTTTCTTTACACGATTTTAGAATATCACCATTTTCCAGAGCTTTTTTACACATCATTTCAATATCGTTAAAATCTAAGAAACTTTTTTCATTCTTTTTTATTGAATATTCTCTATTAACTTCTATCAAAATACCGAAAAAACCTTCATACAAATCTATATAATCTTTTTCTTTATTTGAAAGTATCGCATCAACTCTCTTATTAACTTCATCAATTATTTCCTGAACATTTTCTTTCTTGCTCTCTCCAAGATTGTCAAAACTTTCTAACAAAAATCTAGTATATTCTGGAATTTCCAAAATTTGTTTATCATCATGCAAAAATTTATATAGCCTACTATTTTTCGTAAGTCCTTTGATATTATCTGATTCTTCTCTTAAATCGAATAGATAATTTTTGATTCCGATTATATCCTCATCATCAATATTTCTCAAATTAGTTAATTGAAGAATTGTTTCTCTTTTAATAACTTCAAATTCTATGTTATTTGTTCTTAATTTATTGAAAGAATCTCTGATAATTTTAAGCGTGTCTGAATATGAAATATCTAACTCACTACCAAGCTTTTTAATAAAATCAATCCTATCTTCTAAGATTGCATCAAAAATTTCATTAATCATTTTGTTAGATTGATCATCTTCTATAATTTGAAAACTAGGATCTATTGATAAATAGTACGAATTATCCGACACGATTTTTTTGCAAAAAGATGAAATGGTGGATACATTTATGTCGTCAATTAGTCTGGGATTGTTTAGCTTTTGAATAATTCTATCCTTCATCTCATCAGCAGCTTTGTTCGTAAAAGTAATGCACACGATACTTTTAATGTCGATACCTTTTTCGTACATATATCTAAATCTTTCAGAAACTACTTCTGTTTTACCAGTTCCTGCACCTGCATTTACACAAACATTTTGATTTATCGTTGAATAAGCTAATTTTTGATTGTCGCTGAATTTAATCATTGCTAGCTTTCCCTTCTGTGTTTTTTAATTTGCAAATTTTATTAAAATCACAATATTTACAAGAATTGTCATCACTTGCTTTTACGAATAAGTTCTTATTCCTAATATTTTCTCTGAATTCTTTTACTTTCTGAATCATAATTTCATCCAACTGATCCTTTGAAACATTTTGAAGATATTCATATTCTTCATTATCTCTAATGCTTTTGTATTTACAACTTACAACATCACCGTACGAAGAATATATTGCAAATTGAAATCCTTTGTTTTTGTCCAAATCTTTTACTTTCCTGAAACTATTTTTCGATAATTTATAGTCTATTAATCTAATTTTACCTGAATCTGTTCTGTCAACCCTGTCAATTCTTCCAATAAATTTTGTGTTTTCATCTAAACTAACAATAAAATCTTCTTCTAATTTATAAGGGTAAAACTTTTCAGATTCGTTTTTCATATTGTAAATATCAGTTCGAATAAAGTCTTTTAGTTTTTTCAAATACTTTTCGTAATCAAATTCATTTTCCTTAATATCAGTGTTTAATCCGAACTTTTCAAAAGAATTTCTAAGCAATCTATCCAAACTTGAAACATCTAACTCACATTTGCCATCTATAGCATCTCTTATTTGCGAAATATTTATTCCGTAAAATTCTTCCAATGTGTTGTGCAAAATAGTTCCAATATCCAATTGTCTAGACTTTATTTGCGGTTTAAGCTTCAAATAATATCTAAAATAAAACTTCATTGGACATTCAAAATATGTTTCAAGCTGAGTTGAAGATAATTCTTTCTTCAATATATATTGTGTTGTTTCGTCATCCACTTCAAAATCAGAAATATCCTTTGAGGATATTCTGCTTTCTATTCTATTTAAATGTTGTTTCAAAGAATATTTCTCATAAGCTGACACGCTGTGAAGTTTTTTTGTGTCAATTTTTTTGATATTTTTCATGTTAATTTTCTTTATCTTTTGACTTGATTTTATGTTCTTTTCCAAAATCAATCTTGATTTTATGTTGCTCTCAGTATTGTAAGACAGATAAATTTTTTTATTCGCTCTATTTATAGCATCAATAAATCTGTCAATATTTCTTTTTCTATTTTCTGCGTCTGACAAAATGTCGATTCCTCTTTTTTGTAGAAATTCTATATTATCTTCATTGTTAAAGAAATCATAATTAATTTTTCCTGGAATCACATCATCATTCATATTAACTACGTATAAAACATCGTAGTTTGAAAGTCTAATATCCGTAAGGGAATATATTCTAATTCCATCTACTAAATAATCTGTAGAATCAACCTTCAAATTTTTTATCAAATCCATCAAATAAGAGTTAATATTTTTCGATTTTTTAACAAGTTCAGCATGATTTTTATACAAATCCTCAAGTATTATCAAAAGTTTTTCAGAAAATAAATTAAATCCTTTATCATAACTTTCTTTTTTTTGAATTATTGCTATAAGATTAGCTAAAACATTAATGTTTGTTTCTATAAAATATAAATAATACGATTTAATCTCTTTTAAAATTTGTAAATTAGTTTCATAATTAACATTTACTTTCAAAATTTTAACTAAATCTTCCCAATCATCAAACTCAAAATCTGACAATATACTTCTGAACGTGACTTTATCCTTCAAATCAAATTCCATAAAACAACTATCTAGTGTAGAAAAAATATATTGCTTTAAAGTTTTCGTATTATCAAGTAGATTAATTATATCTAAGAAAAATTTGTAGTCACGATAAAAAATATAATCATCTCCAAAAACTGGAATATCGTGTAATTTCAAGGAATTCAATATTTCCCTTTTTGAGGAATCTTTTTCTAAAAGAATTGCCATTTTATTATAATCATAAGTGTATGAATCTTTTGATATTTCATTAATTAGCCTGTCTTTTTCCAAAATTTCATTGGTTAATTTAACTACCTTCTTTTCAATGAATTTATTTGGTTTTGATTTATCTTCATTTTGAATAACATCAAATCCAATATCACGCAATTGATTTACTAATTCACTTTTGTATTCATTATAATAATCCACGTAAATATAGACATTAACATCATAATTTTTCAACTGATTTATTACTTCCAATTCAATTGGTCGAAACTCACTGAATCCATGAATGTAAATATCCTTGTTTTTTTGAAGATTAAGATTTTTTGTGTCATAGGCATCAAATTTATCCAGAAAATTATACTGTTTCATAATACTTTGATATTTTTCATAGACTTTACTCAAAATATTTAAACTAACATTGTGATTAGAGATTTCTTCAAGTTCATCTATTTTTTTATTTGAATACTTACATGTAGATATAAATCTTTTGGATGAATTTATCATTCCATTAGAATTGGAAAATTTATTATCCTCAAACACCCCTTCATTGATAAGCTCTTTAATTGCTAGTCTCAAAATCAAATCTGTCAGATATGTTGAAATATCTGAAGCATTTACTAGATCATCTATAGTCCAAATCTTCACGTCGCATAGCACCGATTGTTCTTTTAAAAACTTATTTCTAATATTTTTAATTAGCTTTCTATTTGGCAAAATTAAAATAAAATCAGTGTTGCCATTTCTAATTTGATTTTTTAAGTAAGATATATTTTCATCAAAAAGCTTTGAAGAATTTGAATTAGTGTACACAATTCTCTTATTCATTGTAATCTCCTATGAATTCTTGTAAAATTGAGTTTTTAGGGACTATTGAATCGTCTTTTATTTCTATAAAATAATTCAAAATGGATTTTAACCTTTCAATCTCTGTAAAGTTTGGACCGTTTTTGTCGTAATTTTCCACTAATTTCAAAACGTATTTTTTCAAAATATTAATTTCATAAATTAATGATGAGTCTATTATACTGTCTGCTTCATTTTGATATGGAAAAACATTAATATATTCAGCAGTGTGAACTCTTGGCCATTCAGACAATGTATCATCTACGCTTTTATCTCTTTGAACAAAATCTCTCACCATTCTTCTCATAAGTCTCATATCTGTAGTTGATATTCTGTTGTGACAATCAATACTTAGTTGTGTCAATGCTGATACATAGATTTTGTATTTGTCCTTATCTGGAACTAGACTTGTAAGTTTTGGATTAAGTCCGTGAATTCCTTCCACAATTATAATTCCATTTTTGTCAAGTTTGGTGTAAGTATCGCCATATTCTCTTTCGCCAGTGATAAAATTATAAATTGGCAAATTAACATAATCGCCTTCTAATAGTCCCATTAAATCTCTGTTAAACGTTTTTAAATCAAGTGCATTAATCGATTCGTAATCCCTGTTGCCGTCTTCATCCAAAGGAGTGTCCACTCTATTTACAAAATAATTATCCATAGAAATAGGAATAGGATTTTTGCCTCTTACAGCTAATTGGACAGAAAGTCTTTCAGCCATTGTGGTCTTCCCTGATGAAGAAGGTCCAGATATTTGAACTAATCTCGCATTGTTGTAAATAATCTTGTCGGCAATGTATGAAATTTGATTTTCAAAATAAGCTTCATTTACGTTAACCAAAAAATCCATATTTCCATCCTGAATTTTTTCATTCAAACTCCCCACATAACCAATATCCAACATTTCAGTCCATTTTTTTGATTTGGAAAATATTTTTGAGAGAGCTTTTTGTTCTTTAAAGTCGGTAAATTCACCAGTTCTACTGACACTTAATGCTACTCCTGGAAAATAGTTGATAAGTTTGTAATGTTTCAAAAATCTCGTAAATGGAGCTACAAATCCTTCTATACCGAAGTAATGATTGTGACATTTGTACAAATACACTTCATCCTTGTCTAAACTTTTTAGTAGTCTTGATTTTTGAATGTATCCTTCCTCTTCAAAAATATCAAAAGCTTCTTTCCTGGAAACTTTTACTCTTTCAATTCTAAGATTTTGATTAATCAAATCATCCATCAGTTCTCTGATTTCTTCCAAATCTCTAAAATGAATTTCGTTGTTATTTTCGAATTCAAGATACATATAGTCTCCAATTGTATATTCAACTACCAATTGATCTTCGGGAAATTTTAGTTTAAATGCCAATAGCAACAGCAAAATTCCTGTTTTCATCAATGTGTCTTGTGAATAAACGCTGTTTTCATTTACAAACTCAATCGTATCTCCATCCTCTATACTACTCATAATATC
The DNA here is from genome assembly GCF_052932165.1 of Finegoldia sp. P3-F-LR. Taxonomy (NCBI): domain Bacteria; kingdom Bacillati; phylum Bacillota; class Tissierellia; order Tissierellales; family Peptoniphilaceae; genus Finegoldia; species Finegoldia sp. P3-F-LR. Next base: position 10,818 of record NZ_JBRFJE010000013.1, read on the forward strand.
GACAAGTTTATTGTTCTTTAACGCAACAATACTATCTTCAAAACCACATTGAATGCCATAATCATAAATCGTCTTATCTTCATAGTCGTATATTTTGTTGTTGTTAATTATCTTAATCATATTTACTCTCCAAATCGTTCAATATTTTCTCAAATAAATCATCTCTTTTGCTTTCAAAAACCATAGATTCATATTTTTGGTATTTTTCCATTTTTTCTGGAAAAATTAGCTTATACGAATGTAATAATTGAAAATTCAAATCGTACTTATTTTTGAAATATTTATTAACATCTCTGTTTCCATATTTAATATCGCCAATTATCGGGTGATTAATGTGTGACAAATGAGCTCTGATTTGATGTGTCCTTCCAGTCAATAAATCTACATTGACCAGTGAATATTTCCCAAAATTTTTTACATTCCAAACTTTTGTCATGCTATTTTTTCCACTTGAATTGACCACAGATTTGTTCTTATCATTATCTTTTTCTAGCGCCAAATCAATTATTTGGTCTTTGAGATTACCAACCACAATAGTTTCGTAAATCTTAGTAATTTCGTGTTTTTTGAATAAATCATTAAAATATTTCAAGCTATCATAAGTTTTTGCACCTACAACAATGCCAGAAGTATTTCTATCCAATCTATTTACTAAAGCTGGTGTAAATGTAGAGTTTTGTGTTGGAGTAAACTGATTTGTTTTTATCAAATAGCTTACCATCATATCCACTATATTTTTCCCATAATCTTGAGGATTAGCTGCGTGTGATAATACTCCAGTTTTTTTATTAATCAATATTAAATCATCATCTTCATAGATTATATCCAAGTTAAAATCCTCAGCGGAGTATACCCTATTATCTTGATATTTTTCAATAACTTCATCGTACAAATAAATATTTACCACATCGTCAATTTTCAGATTATAATCAGGTTCTGTCCTTTTTTTATTAACTTTTACTTTTTTAGTTCTGATAAGTTTTTGGATATGATTTTTGCTCATTTTTGGCATCAATTTCATAATAAACCTATCTACCCTTTGGTTGCTATTTGAATTATCTATATTTATATGTCTCATTATTGCTCCTATTTGAAAAATTGTTAATAAATCATTATAATTTAATAAGGAAGGTGAAAAATGAAAAATTTTATTGATACAATAGTAGACTTTATTTATAAATTTGCAAAGCTTTTATTATTATTGCTCATTCTAGTCGCTACAACATTTTATGTTTACAAAACAATTAATTCAATGTTTTCCAAAAACTATACAAGTTCTCAAACTTACTCAAAGGATTTAAAAATCCAACAAGTTACTGAAGAAGTTAAAGACATTGAAATCACAATTCCACCTGAGGCAAAAGAATTGGATGTTTCAAAGATTTTAATCAGTGGAAACATAATTACCGATGAACAAGAATTCTTAGATTACTTAAAGCAAAACAATGTTACTGCTTTTAAGGATGGCAATTACAAATTAAATAAAAATATGACTACAGAAGAAATAGTAAATCAAATAAAGAAATAATTAATATCCCTTATTGACATAAGAATCGATAAGGGATTTTTTCTTTATTGGTTCAAAAACATTATTTGATATCAAATGTTGTTTAATATTTTCATTTATTGTGTGAAAAATCATCTTTTCATAATCTTTGAGTACAATTTCAAAAAGATTATCCCTCATTCTGTAAGACAAAATGTCTATATAATATGCTTCAACATTCTTGTATTCTATTAATTCCAAAATCTTCAAAATTGTATTATCTTTTTCTAGGTAATAGTTTCTGCATTTGTTTAAAGATGCAATATACTTCTTAGGTTTTTTGTTTTTGTATCTGTTAGCTATTGTATTGTATTCCTTAGCCTTTAAATTATAATATTGATAGTTAAAAACTCCCTCATTTACTGTTTTAATATCAGTGAAAGGTCTTAGATTGAAACTATTAATCAATACGTTGTTTCTTGAAATAAATTCCTGTTTTGTTATTTTCTCCTCATCTAACAAATCAATCAATTCATTTCTTTTTTTTACATAAAAATCTACATTTCTTTTCATAATTTTCCTCTAACTAAATTATAATTCATATTTCATACTTTTCAAAATTTGCAAATAAAAAACGGTAAAATATTTTTTTAAAATTATTTTACCGCTAATATTCTTATTCTATTATTGAAATATCATGATTTATAATTGAGTAAAATTCTTCTTGTATTTTTTGAATATCTCTGTTGTATTTTCCCATTACATACATCATTTTACAAACTACTGATTCTAATGTCATATCTTTTGATTCCAATACGTCTAAATTTTCTCTGATTCTCATTCCTACTTGATATACTCCAATATCTGAACCTTCTTGTGGAACTTGAGTTGTCATCACGATTATTTTATTTGTAGAGTATTGTTCCATCAATCTTAAAAACTCTTCGGATATTCCTGCAGGCATTCCACCCACTCCATAACTTTCTACGATAATACAGTCGTATTTTTCGAAAATATCTTCTAAAATATCTGCTCTCATTGATGGAATTAATTTCAACAAATAGACGCTTTCATCTAATTTATTGTAAAATTCTACATTACTCTCTGACTTATCATCAATATATCTTAAAACTTTACCATCGTGAATAATAGCAATTAATGGATAATTAATTGAGTCAAATGCATCAAAACTTTTTGTTCTAACTTTTCTGGCTCTATTTCCACAAATAACTTTTCCATTGAACACTATATTAACTCCGTGTGATTTTTCTTTACTAGCAAATATCAATGCATCAATTAAATTATTCTTTGCATCTGTAATATCATTTGAAATGGATTTTTGAGCACCTGTAATTACGATTGGTTTCGGACTTTTTTGAATTAAATAACCCAACGCAGATGCAGTGTACGCCAAAGTATCCGTACCATGTGTTATTACAAACCCATCGTATTTATCATAATTCTCTTTAATTGTTTGTTTGATAAGTAGCCAATGCTCTGGTCTTATGTCTGTTGAATCAATACTGAATAAACTGATAGTATCTAATTCAAAATCAAATTTTCTAAATTTTACATATTCTAATATATCTTTTGCTTGAAGACCCGGCGCTAATCCTTTATCTGTAGAAACTGAAGCAATAGTTCCTCCAGTTGTAATTAATAGTAGTTTTTTCATACAATCCTCCTAGAAATAGTATAACACTTTACTTTTAAAAATTGTAAACAAATAACTTTACATACAATTTACAATAATATTATATGAATTTTAAACATTACATGTATTCTATTAGTGAATTAAATATGAAAGGATGATTTATTTGAAAATCAAAAAATTTATGTTAGTTGCTATGATGCTAGTATTTGGAGTATTCATGGTAGCATGTGCAAAACAAGATGATGGAAAGACATCAGACAACTCAAACAAAACAGAAACTACTTCTACAGATTCTAAATCAAACGAAAGTGCTGGAGGAGAAATCCACGTAGTATCAAGAGAAAATGGTTCAGGTACTAGAGGAGCTTTTACAGAAATCACTAAAATCTTAGAAAAAGGTGCTGACGGTAAAGAACAAGACAAAACAGTTTCTTCTGCAATTGTACAAAACAGTACTAACGCAGTTATGATGACTGTAGGTCAAGACAAAGACGCTATTGGATATATTTCATTAGGATCTTTAAATGACAAAGTTAACGCAGTAAAAATCAATGGTGTTGAAGCAACTTCTGAAAATGTTCAAAAAGGTGATTACAAAATCTCAAGACCTTTTAATATTGCTTATAAAGGAGAACTAAAACCACTTCCAAAAGATTTCTTAGATTTCATTTTATCTAAAGAAGGACAAGAAATTGTTAAAAAAGAAGGTTATGAACAACTTCCTGAAGAAGCTAAAGCTTACAACAAAAATTCTCAAAAAGGTAAAATCGTAGTTGCAGGTTCAACTTCAGTTTCTCCATTAATGGAAAAATTAGCAGAAAGCTACAAAGCAATGTATCCAGAAGTAGAAATCGAAATCCAATCAACAGGATCTTCAGCTGGTATGAACTCAGCTATTGAAGGTGTATGTGATATCGGAATGGCTTCAAGAGAATTAAAAGACAAAGAAAAAGAACAATTAAAAGCTCAACCTATCGCTATTGATGGTATAGCAGTTATAGTTAACAAAGAAAATACTAACGCAACAGATTTAACTCTAGAACAAGTAAAAGATATCTTCACAGGCAAAGTTAAATCTTGGTCTGAAATTTCTAAATAATTCCTCTCAAAAAGCAGATCTCTTATGGGATCTGTTTTTTATTTTAAAAAATTTTAATTTACATTTGTAAAGTTTAATAATTCCCTATTTCTACGGATTTTAACTTTATTGCTCGTAAAACTTTACATTTAATTAACATTGTTATCGCATTAATTTTACAAGCTCTTGATATTATTAAGGTGAAAAAAATAAAGAAAGGATTTAATATGAAAAAGAAATATTTATCTGAATCAATAATGAAATACGTATTTTTAGTATCAGCATTGACTTCTATCTTTGCGATAGTTTTAATATGTTTTTTCATTTTTGGTGAATCAATGCCTTTTATAAAAAAAGTTGGCTTAACTAATTTTATATTTGGTAAAAATTGGGCTCCAGTCGATGTCCCTGCTCAATTTGGTATACTTCCAATGATTATCGGTAGTATTTATGTAACTATTGGCTCCATAATTATAGGAGTCCCTATTGGTATTTTCACAGCGATTTATCTTGCAAAGTTCTGCCCCAAAAAATTATATAATTTTTTGAGACCTTGTATTGATTTAATGGCTGGTATCCCATCTATCGTTTATGGTTTCTTCGCTTTGGTGGTTATAGTTCCAATGATTAGAAAAGCTTTTGGAGGAACTGGTATGAACATAGTTACAGCTTCTATTCTTCTAGGAATTATGATTTTACCAACGATAATCACTTTATCTGAAAGTGCAATAAATACTGTTGTAGATTCTTATTATGAAGGAAGTGTTGCACTTGGAGCTAGTCACGAATTAGCTGTAATGGGAGTTGTAGTTCCTGCTGCAAAGTCAGGTATATTATCATCAGTTATACTTGGAATTGGACGTGCTATCGGAGAAACAATGGCAGTATACTTAGTTGCCGGAAATCAACCTGTAATAGCAAAAAGTATTTTTTCAGGAACGCGTACTATGACAACTAACATCGTATTGGACATGGCTTATGCGTCTGGTGCTCATAGAGATGCTTTGATTGCAACCGCTATGGTATTATTTGTATTTATACTTTTAATAAATCTAATATTTAATTTGATTAAGAGAGGTGTAAATAATGGAAAATAATTCTATTGATGTATCAACAAATAGTTTAAAAAATTTAAGAAAAAATAAAACTAAAAGTAGAATCATTAAAGGTTTTATTTATTTGATGGCTTTTATTACTTTAGCTGTATTGTTTTATTTAATTATCTACATGTTAGTTAATGGTATTCCCCATTTAAAACCTAGTATGTTCTCAAACCACTATACTTCTAAGAATGTATCAATGATGCCTTCAATTAAAACTACTGTTATGTTAGTTTTGTTGACATTATTAATTGCAAGTCCTATAGGAATATTTACAGCAATTTATTTGTCTGAATACTCTAAGAAGAATTCTAAAGTAGTTACTCTTATCAGACTTGCAACAGAAACATTATCTGGTATTCCATCAATTGTTTATGGTTTATTTGGTATGTTGTTATTCGTAATGAGATTAAAGTTTAGATATTCTTTAATTTCTGGAGTTCTTACAATGTTCATAATGGTGCTACCATTAATAATTAGAGCCAGTGAACAAGCCTTGTTATCAATCGATGACGAATTAAGAGCTGGAAGTTATGCATTGGGAGCCGGAAAGTTGTATACTATAAGAAAGGTACTACTTCCTGTCGCAATGCCTGGAATCATGGCTGGAATTATTCTTTCAATAGGAAGAGTTGTAGGAGAAACAGCTGCATTGATGTTTACATTAGGAACAGATCCTCGTGTGCCATCAAGTTTGATGCAATCTGGAAGAAGTTTAGCATTACACATGTATGTATTATCTTCTGAAGGATTCCATGTAGAAGAATCTTATGCAACTGGCGTTGTATTAGTAATTTTAGTTTTAATAATAAATATAGTTTCCAATTTAATAGGAAAAAAATTGACGAAAGGAAGTAAATAATGTCTAAGATAAGTATAAAAGATGTTGATTTATATTATGATGATTTTCAAGCTCTAAAGAAAATCAATATGGAAATGAAATCTAATGAGATCACCGCTTTTATTGGACCTTCTGGCTGTGGTAAATCTACAATGCTTAAGTGTCTAAATAGAATGAACGATCTTATTGATGGCTGTCGAATCGAAGGCTTAATAACTTTAGATGGCAAAGATATATACGATAAAAATTACGATGTAAACTTGTTGAGAAAAAGAGTCGGTATGGTTTTTCAAAAACCTAATCCATTTCCAATGTCAATCTACGATAATATAGCTTATGGTCCAAGATTACATGGAGAAAAAAATAAATCTAAGTTAGATGAAATTGTTGAAAAATCTTTAAAAGGTGCGGCTATTTGGGATGAAGTAAAAGATAACTTGAAAAAGAACGCACTTTCTATTTCAGGTGGACAACAACAAAGAATTTGTATCGCAAGAGCCTTGGCTGTTGAACCTGAAGTATTATTAATGGATGAACCTACATCAGCTCTTGACCCTATCTCAACTAATAAAATCGAAGATTTGTGTCAAGATTTGAAATCAAAATATACTATTATAATGGTAACACACAATATGCAACAAGCTGCTCGTATTTCTGATAAGACAGCATTTTTCTTGACAGGTGAAGTTATAGAATTTAATAATACTGATATACTGTTCTCAAAACCTGAGGATAAAAGAACAGAAGATTATATTACTGGTAGATTCGGTTAAAAAGAGGTGGTATTATGAGAAAATATTTTACACATCAATTAGAAGAATTAAAACATAATTTAATTTTTCTTGGAGCAAATGTCGAAAGACAAATCGAACAAAGCACTTACGCATTGGAAACTCAAGACTTGGAAATAGCACAAAAAGTTTATGATTCTCAAGAAACTATTTATGAAATGTCAAAAGAAGTAGAAGATACTTGTTTGAGACTTCTTACTACACAATCTCCTGTAGCCAAAGACTTGAGATTTATTTCATCAGCACTTAGAATTCTTTCTTGTATGAGTAAAATCGGAAACCATGCACAAGAAATTTCAGAACTTGTTATGTTGATTGGTAAATCACAACTTCCAAAAGATTTGACTATGATAAGATCCATGGGTAAATGTGCACAAAAAATGCTTGTAGAAAGTATCAACGCTTTTACTGATGATGATGTCGAATTGGCAAATTCTGTAATCAAAAAAGACGATGAGGTTGATGAGCTTTTTAATCACTTCATGGAAGAATCAATAGAATTGATTAAATCTGGTTGTGAAAATCCTGAACAAATTATAGATTTAATTCAAGTCGCAAAATACATTGAAAGAATTGGCGATAATGCAGAAAGAATTGCAACTTGGGTAATATTCTCAGTTACTGGCGAAAGATACGAGGAAAATGCACAATGATTTGCTGTGTAGAAGATGATAAAAGCATAAGAGAATTAATTATCTATGCACTTAATAATGAAGGCTACGATGCAATGGGATTTGGAGACTATGGAGAATTCAAATCCACATTGTATTCTTCTAGCATAGATTTAATTATTCTAGATATTATGCTTCCGGGAAAAAGCGGGCTTGAAATTTTAAAAGAAATAAGAAATAATGAAAAAACAAAAAACATCCCAGTAATGATGCTTACTGCCAAGACTACAGAATACGATAAAATAGTAGGTCTTGATAGTGGCGCTGATGATTATATGATCAAACCTTTTAGTATTATGGAACTACTAGCAAGAGTCAGAGCGCTACTAAGAAGATCCTCACTAAGTAAAACAAAATCTAAAATTATCTATAAGAATATTGAATTAGATTATGATAAGAGAACAGTTAGTGTTGATGGAGAAAATATAGAATTAACTTACAAGGAATTTGAATTACTGTACTATCTCCTATCAAATATCGGAAAAGTTTTGACTAGAGAAAATATCATGACAAAAATTTGGGGATTCGATTTTGAAGGAGAATCACGTACAGTTGATGTTCATATAGCCACTTTAAGGCAAAAACTTAAAAACGCTTCCAGCATAATCAAAACGATAAGAAATCTTGGATACAAAGCTGGTGAATGATGAAAAGAAAAATTTACACTAGAATTTCTCTTGTCATTATAATAGCTTTAGCAGTTGGATTAGGCTTACAAACATTTATATTTTATAATTATAACAAGTCTAAAGAAGAAACTTCTCTCCTACGTGAAATACAATACGTAGATTCTATCAGCGATAATAGTCGTGATAAGACTATTACAAATGTTAAAAAGTTTAAAAGGATTAATCCTTCAAATAGATTTACAATAATTGATGAAAATGGAAGTGTAGTATATGATACTGATACAAATGTAGACTCTTTGGATAACCACTCAAACAGAGAAGAAATACAAGATGCAAGAGAATCCAAAATCGGCTCAATAACACGTAAGTCTGATAGTTTTGATAAAAGTATGTATTATATTGCTATACTTCAGCAAAATTCTGATGTTCTTAGAGTTAGCTGCGAATCTTCTAGTTTTTTGAAAACTATTTTGGATTTATTGCCTTATACCCTATTGATATTAGCATTATCATTAATATTATTAATCGATATTAATAGAAGACAAATAAGACAAATCTTAGATCCTATAGAAACTATTGCCAATGAATTAGATGATAACATCGTTAATGACAAAGAATCAAAATTATTAGAACAACCAGTTTACGATGAGCTTATACCTTTTATCAATATTATTAGACGCAAGAATGATACAATAAAAAAATATGTAGATGAATTAGAAGAAAGGTCAACTACAATTAAAACTATTACAGACAATATGAGAGAAGGTCTTATCCTACTTGATAAGAATATGAATGTTTTGTCAGTTAATAAGTCTGCTGAGTTTTTATTTGGAGCAAATGATTCAAAGTATGAAGGAAGACCCTTTATTTCATTAAACAGAGATTTAAAAATCCATTCTGCAATAAAAAATGTAATATCAACTAAAACAGCTCATCATATAAATATTGAAATGCAAGGAATTCTATTATCAATGTATATTGCACCGGTATTAGATGAAGATACTATAAATGGAGTTTTATTGTTCTTAGTAGATGAGAGTGACAAAATTAAGGCTGAAAAAAGAAGAAGAGAATTTTCAGCGAATGTTAGTCACGAATTAAAATCTCCTCTTACTTCAATTAATGGTTATGCTGAAATGATAGCAAACAACATGGTTAGTCCAGAAAATGTAAGTAAGTTTGCTACAATAATACACCAAGAAGGATTGAGATTATTAGAATTAATCGATAATATTATTAAACTATCCAAGTTAGATGAATCAGAAGATAATATTGAAAAAAGTTTATTTAATCCTGAAAAAATAATCGATGAAATAGTCACTTCTAACCAAAACAAATTGGATAATAAAAAAATTGAACTTGTTACGGATTTACAGGAAAATTGCATGATATACGGTAACGAAAATTTAATTAAAGAAATGATTGAAAACTTAGTTACAAATGCAATTAAATACAACAAGATTTCAGGTAAAATTAAGATTTCAATATTCAAAGAAAATGACAAAACTAAAATAATTTGCGAGGATACTGGAATTGGTATAGCTGAAAAATACCAAACTAGAGTGTTTGAGAGATTCTTTGTTGTTGATAAATCACGTTCTTCACAAGAATCTACAGGGCTTGGATTATCAATCATCAAACACATAGTTGATATCCACAATGGATCTATTACTCTTGAATCTAAATTAGATGTTGGAACAAAAATCACGATAACGATTTAAATACGGCAAACTGCTTGTCGTATTTTTTTCGTTAAAATGATATAATAGTTATGTTAACTTGTATATACAAAATTATTAAACGATTTAGAAAGGAATAAAAAATGCAAAAAATTGCTATTCTATCTGATACTACATCTGATGTAGATCCATCAATTATTAAAGAATACAATATTGTAGAAGTCCCTCTTCAAATCATTTACAATTCGGAAGTTACGTATAAAGATAAATATGAAAAAAATATTGACGACGTTATAAACGACATTAATAGTAACACTATTAGTAGTTCGCTTCCCTTAACAAGTGATTTGATTGACAAAATAGAATACATCATATCAGAAGGATACACACATATAATAGCTACATGCATGAGCTGCGGAATTAGCGGGACTTATAATCTATTTCAACAAATATTAAACTTATACTCTGATAAAATTACATATCATTTGATAGACTGCAGATCATGTTCAATGGGAATGGGTTTTCTAATTGAAAAAGCTGTAAAAATGAAAGAAAATGGCATAAGTTTCGAAGAAATAGTAAAAGAATTAGAAAAGCTAAAAACAAAAGAAGATTTCTTTTTTACTGTAGACAAATTGGATTATCTTCACACAAGTGGTCGTATTAAACGATCAAGTAAAGTCGTTGGAAATCTATTAAACATAAAACCTATTATAACTTGCATCAAAAAAACTGGAAATTTGGAAGTTATAGATGCAGTAAGAGGCAGAAAAAAAGTCAACCAACAAATCCTTAATTATATAATTGACTTCGCAGCTAACGATCAAATAGACAATATCTATATAATGCATTCAAACCTACAAGAAAATGCAGATGAATTAGAAAAAGTAATACAAGATTATTATCCTAATGTTAAAATTTATAAGAGACCTATTTCTAGTCTTTTTGTTATACATACAGGTCCCCATATCTACGGAGCTGTTGTAACATTAAAATAAGGAAGGCATCATGCCTTCCCTTTTTAATTTAGTTTATTTTAATCCACTTTTATTTTCTTCTTCTTTTTTGTTTTTCAAGTTGAATTCTTTTCTTGTCATAACATCAACTACTTTGCAGTTAACTTCTACAACATCTAATCCAGTCATTTTCTTTACGCTTTGTTTTACAACTTCTTGTAGTTGTTGGAATACTTTAACAGCTGATACGCCATATTCTAATATTACTGATACATCAATTGCAGCTTCTTTTTCGCCAACTTCAGCATCAATACCTTTAGTTGCATTATATCCACCGAAAGTTTCTTGAATTCCTGAGAAGAATCCACCTTCCATATCTAAAACACCAGGAATTTCTCTAACTGCTATTGCAGCGATTTTTTGAACTACAGAGTTATCAAAAGTTAGTTTTGATTCGTGTTTTTGTTCCTTTTCTTTTTCAGCTTTTTCTTCATTTACTTTGTTTACTTCATTGTATTTTTTTTCTTCCATCATTCTAATCTCCTTTTATACTATATTATTTCCTAAATAAATTCATCAAAAATCTGATAAATTTAGGATTACCTTCTTTATACAATCCATAACCATAACCTATACCAAAAAGCAATAGTATTAAGATTGTTGCCCAAAAACCAAGCTTTAAAAATGAAAGTGCAATTATTACACCTAAAATTCCATACTTAGTTGGTTTTCTTAACCCTGATAAATTTTTTATTAACCTTTCGTCAAATTTATCTTTTGAATCTTCTTTTACAAAAATTATTTTTCTTTGTTCATCTGGGGATTGAAAATTATCCAACATTTTATTATTGTTCATTCTTACCCCCTACACTACTCTTTTGCTAGTAGATTTTGCCAAATCCAAGAATTTTACAGTAATATCTTTAACTTTGTAACCAGTTAAAGTTTCCAGATTAGCCTTGATATCATTTTTGATGTTTTCACCAAGACCTCCTACATTTGACATATCCCTTACTCCAACCTCTACATCACAATTCATATATGGTTCATTTGAATTGTGGACTCTTACATTAACATTAGAAGTTCTGACATCATTAAATTTATTTACAGTACTTTTTACAGTATTTTCAAGTGCATCTGTAGATATCATAACTTCTCCATCCTTGTCTTTTGAGATCAAGAAATCACTTAAACTATCAGAGAGTATTGCTTTAAACATTATTATAAGTGCCCCTAGTAAAATTAAGGCTCCAATAACTGCTAATATATAAAAGCATACCTCATTCATCATGAGCTCTCTGAGATTATAACTAACTTGTCCAAAATTGAATACTGTGAAAAACATTACTAAAGAAAACAAAATTAGTAATATTGAAAACAATATATGAACAAATTTTTTAAATCCACTCATAAAACCTCCTTGTAAATTATTGATATATTTGTTACCTAATATATATACCACTTTTGAATAAATCCTAAACAACAACTTGTTAAATTATAAAAATTTAATCTTCAGTAATTATTTTAACTTCTAGCGCCTCACTTTAATTATACCCTTATTATTAATTTCTAAACATTCTAAAATTTTACAAAAACCGAAAAATTAGACAATTTGTTCAATTAAGATTTGTAAAATTATTTAATGGTATATAAATATTGAATAAAATTACAATATAGGTTAATTTAAAGGAGGCAAATTTATGAAAATTAAAAATGTAACAGTGGCTGGTGGAGGAGTTTTAGGATCTCAAATAGCATTTCAAACTGCATTTAAAGGCTTTGATGTCAACGTGTGGTTAAGAAGTGAAGGTTCTGTAGATAGAGCTAAGCCACGTTTTGATGCATTAAAAGAAACATATCTAAGTATACTAGATAGAATTAAGGTTGGATTATCTGATGAAAACACTGTTAACTCAGTAATTATACCTAGAGGTATTTCTTCAGATCAATTGACACTTGATGATATTGAAAATTTAAAAAAAGATGTAGAAGAAGGATTCAATAGAATTCATCTTTTAACAGACTTAGAAAAATCAGTTGAAAATTGTGATTTATTGATTGAAGCTGTTTCTGAGAATCCAGAACAAAAATCTGATTTCTATAAGAATTTGGCAAAAGTATTAAATGATAATACTATAGTTGCAACAAATTCATCAACATTATTACCAAGTTCGTTTAAGGATTTACTTCCCCGTCCAGAAAAATATCTTGCTCTTCACTTTGCAAATGAAATTTGGAACAATAATACAGCAGAAATTATGGGACACAGCGAAACTTCCCATGAAGCATACGATGAAGTAGTTAACTTCGCAAAAGATATAGGAATGATTCCATTAAAATTAAAGAAAGAACAACCTGGATATCTACTAAATTCACTATTAGTTCCGTTATTAGATGCAGCAATGACTCTAAAGGCTTTAGACATAGCTGACATCGAAGATATCGACAACGCTTGGAGATACGGAACAGGTGCTCCATTTGGACCTTTCCAAATACTAGATGTAGTCGGTCTTAAAACTGCTTATAATATCACTTTAAATAAACCAGATGTAAATGATGAAAATTCTGTAACATATCAGATTGCACAAATGTTAAAGAAATATATAGATGAAAACAAATTAGGTAGAGGAACAAAAGAAGGATTCTACAAATACTAATTAAATTGAAACAAGCTCTTGATAAAAATCAAGAGCTTGTTTGTTTTCAAAATATTTTATTAGTCGATCCAGCCATAAGCCTTCATTAATACTTCAACTGGCTTTCTTCCTTCGTGACCATTGATTAGCGGCTGAGTATCTGTATTTATTGCGTGAATAAAATCTTTGTACAATGGAGTGTGTCCGTTTCCGTACACATTATCGATAGATTTATCATCTTCCAATTCTCCGGTTTCAGACTCATCTTCAAATACCCAAGTTTTTATTTCGTTAACAGCTAACCCACCGATAACAGCAGTTCCTGTTGAGCCAAATACAGAAATAGTTTCTTCAAGATTTTTAGGATAAACATCGGCACTACCTTCCAATAGTCCAATTCTACCGCTCTTAAATCTCATCAAAATTACGCCGTAATCTTCCATTTCTATGTCTCTTAGGAAAGTTTCAGTTTCAGCTTTTACGCTTACTAATTCATCGTCCATCATCCATAACAACAAGTCTAGTGCATGTATACATTGGTTCATCAATGTACCACCATCTAATGCCTTTGTTCCTCTCCATGGAGCTAAGTTATAGTAGTTTTGATTTCTGTTCCATAAAACCCTTGCTGTGATGTTTGTCATCTTTCCAAATTTATTAGCGTCAATTGTCTTTTTCAATTTTTGAATTGGAGGATTAAATCTATTTTGGTGACATACTCCAACTTTTAATCCTTTTTCATCAGCTAACTTATTAATTTTATCGATTTCTTCTAAACTCATAGCCATTGGTTTTTCAATCAATACGTGTTTTGATTGTTCTAAACAGTAAAGAGCTATCTCACCGTGGTAACCACTTTCTGTTGAAATAGAGCACATATCGATGTCGACTTCTTCTAACATTTTTTTGTAATCAGTGTATACTTTTACATCTCTGTCAGAAAATCTTTCCAAATATTCATCTCTTTTTTCGATGGCTCTTTCTTCAATAATATCGCATACTGCAACTAATTCCATTTCTGAATCATTGTTTGCAATTCCCTCTACGTGTTTATAAGAAATTCTACCACAGCCAATGATTGCGCATTTAATTTTTTGCATATTACCTCTTATAATAATTCTATTTTATCTTTATTGTTTTCTACGTTTCTTGTAGCGTATTTTGTATCAAATACAAATGGTGCATTGTCTACAACCATTTGATAATCAACATTTGTGTGATCTGCAGTTATAACAACTAAATCATAACCTTTAACTACTTCTGGATTAATTTCTTTTAATGAGTAAGTCTTAGATCCATCTGGATTGAAATATGAAGGATTGAATCCATCATAGTAATCGATAATAGCTCCTTCTTCTCTAAATTTATCCATTACAACAAATGCTGGAGAATCTCTTAAATCGTCGATGTCTTTTTTGTAAGCAATACCTAGAATTAAAACTTTTGAACCATTTAAAGGTTTTTTAAATTTTCTAGATAAAATCTTCATTGATCTATCTACAACCCATTCAGGCATACTATCATTTACAGTACCACTTGCTTCTATGATTGGCATGTGTACATCGTATTCTCTAGCTTTCCAAGTCAAATAGAATGGATCTAATGGTATACAGTGTCCACCTACACCAGGACCTGGATAAAATGCTTGATATCCATAAGGTTTTGTCTTAGCAGCGTCTACTACTTCCCACATATTGATATCCATTTTATTAGCTAGTTTAGCAAATTCATTTACCAATCCTATATTTACATTTCTATATGTGTTTTCAAGAATTTTTTCCATTTCAGCAACTCTTGGTGAAGATACAGTCATAACTTCTCCTTCAAGTACATTTCTGTACAATGCTGCTGCAACTTCTGTAGATTCTGACCCAATTCCTCCAACAACTTTTGGAGTATTCTTAGTTTTGTATTGTTTGTTACCTGGATCTACTCTTTCAGGAGAGAATGCTAAGTAAAAATCTTCTTCACATTTCAAGCCTGAACCATTTTCCAATATAGGTCTCATTAATTCTTCAGTAGTTCCTGGATAAGTAGTGGATTCTAAGACAACTATAGATCCTTTTTTCAAATGTTTAGAAACATCTGTAGTTGATTTCTCAACGTAAGAAATGTCTGGTTGTTGGTAAATATCCAATGGTGTTGGAACAGCAATAGCTATGAAATCACAACTTGCAACTGATTCAAAATCACTTGTAGCTCTTAATTTTCCAGATTCAACAATAGCTTTTAATTCTGAATCAACAACATCACCAATATAATTAACTCCATCGTTAACCATTTGAACTTTTTCAGGTTGTACATCAAATCCAATAACAGTATAACCTGCTTTTGCCTTTTCAACTGCTAATGGCAATCCTACATAACCTAATCCAACAACCCCTACTACTAGAGATTTATCTTCGATTTTGCCCAATAATTCTTCTTTTAAATTATTCATTTGATACCTCACTCAATTTATAATCATTTAATAAATATTTCTTGTCACAATTTTCACATATATAATCTGTGAGGGAAACTCTTTTTAGGTTTTCTCCACATGAACATGCATATCCATGATGTCTTGCTGGATTTCCTACTACAATTTCGTAATCCCCGACATCTTTTGTAACAACTGCTCCTGCTCCAATTATAGCATATTTGCCAATTGTGTTTCCACAAACAATAGTCGCATTGGCGCCAATAGACGCGCCTTCTTTAATAGTTGTTTTTCGATATTCATCTTTTTTCTCAATAAAAGCCCTTGGATTAATAACATTTGTAAACACACAAGAAGGTCCTAAGAACACACCATCTTCACAAACAACACCAGTATACACACTAACATTATTTTGAACTTTACAATTATTACCAAGTGTAACATCTGGAGAAATAACAACATTTTGACCAATATTACAATTTTCTCCAATAGTGCTACCTGACATCACATGACTAAAATGCCAAATTTTAGTACCTTTACCAATCTTTGTCTCTTCATCTATATAGCAAGACTCATGAGCAAAAAAGTCCATTATACTATCTCCTTTATAGAATTAATAATATATTCTCTTTCTTCATCGTTCATTTCTGGGAACAATGGAATTGCAAAAGTTCTTTCTGAAAGATATTCCGCATTAGGAAAATCTCCCTTTTTATATCCTAAATCATTAAAAGCTTTTTGTAAATGCATTGGGACTTTGTAATAAGTTCCAGTAGCAATGCCTTTTTCTTTTAATTTTGATTCTATTTCCTCTCTGTTTTCAGATTGTAAAATAAATAAGTGGAAAACGTGCTTTCCGCCCTCAGTTTCAGTTGGCATTACCAATGAAGTATCCTTCAAAGCTTCGATGTATCCGTGTGAAATACTTCTTCTATTTTCTGTATATTCATCTAAGTGTTTCAATTTAATTCTCAAAATAGCAGCCTGGATTTCGTCTAATCTTGAATTGTGACCGATTAAATAGTTGTAGTATTTCAATGGATTGTAAACAGTGTTGTCTCCTGAATTTTGTTCCACAACCTCAACTTCTTCATCATTTAATATAGCATAAGCTTTCATTCCATTTTCGCCACTACCGTGAACCTTCAAAGCTCTTATAATGGTTGCCAAATCATCATCATTAGTTGTGATCATTCCACCATCACCAAAACATCCTAAGTTTTTTGTAGGGAAGAATGAGAAACAAGCTACATCTCCTAAATTACCAACATTTTTTCCCTTGTATTGTGAATTAATTGCTTGTGCTGCATCTTCAACAACATACAAATTATGTCTTTTGGCAATATCATTTATTTCATCCATTTTACATGCATTTCCAAATAAATGAACACAAACAATTGCCTTTGTTTTGTCTGTGATCTTTTCTTCTATTTGAGAAGGATCGATATTATAAGTATCCAATTCAACATCACAAAATACAGGTGTAGCTCCAACAAATCTTATAGCTTCAGCAGTTGCAAAGAAAGTGTAATCAGTAGTTATAACTTCATCTCCTTCTTTGATTCCCAAAGACTTCAATGCTATAATCAGCGCGTCAGTTCCATTTCCAACTGTAATTGCATGTTTTACGCCAATTTTATTAGCTATTTCTTTTTCAAATTCTTTAACATTTTCACCCATTATATATTGTGCATTTTTGAAACACTCTAATACACTTGCATTTACTTCTTCTTCAATGTTTTTATATTGTCTTTTTAAATTCAACAATGGTATATTCATTAAAATCCCCCATTTAATTTCTCTTTATCTATATAAATAACTAATTAGTTATAAAATCTTCAATGTTTGAAGAATTATTTTAATATCATTTAATAAATTAATATTTTCAATGTATTGTTTGTTTAGTTCGATTTTATTAGGCATAATTTCTTCAACATATGTCTTTTCAGGATTGTCAGATTTATCCAAAATTTCTGATTCATCTCTGTATTTTATACTTGCCAAATCCGTAATTCCTGGTCTAATTTTCAAAATATCTTTGTCCGAATCAGAATACATATCGACGTACTTTCTAACTTCAGGTCTCGGACCAACAAAACTCATATCTCCGACCAATACATTGAACAATTGTGGAAACTCATCTAATTTAGTTTTTCTCAAAAACTTTCCTACTTTTGTTATTCTAGGATCGTCTCCAACTGTTATTGCCATTCCCAATTTTGGAGCATCCACAACCATAGTCCTAAATTTCAAAATTGTAAAGTCCTTATTATTTTTCTTAACTCTTTTTTGCTTGAAAAACACAGGACCTTTTGAATCTAATTTTATAGCAATGGAAATTATAATCATTGGGATTGCCATAACCAAAATTCCAAATAAAGATGCTAAAATATCAAATAATCTTTTGATGAAAAGATTAAATTTGCTATTTTTAAGGATTTCATCTACTCGATTGTTCATATTATTTACCACTAACTATATCCTTGTAAGTTTCGATTACATATGCTACTTCAGCATCTGATAATAATGTGTGAAGTGGCAATGTTATTTCATTTTTGTATTGTTCAAAAGTATTAGGATAATCTTTTATATCAAATCCCAAATTTTTGTATCCTGTCATCATTGCAATTGGTTTGTAGTGAACATTCGTAGCAATACCTTTTTCTGCCATCTTGACAATTATATCGTTGCGAGTTTGTTCATCTATACCTTCTACTCTTGTTAAATACAAATGGCCGTTACTTGTATAATCTTCACCAAAATGATTTAAATAACTAATTGAAGTATTATCAAAACCATCGTTATACATTTTGATTATTTCTTTTCTTCTAGCCAATAAATCGTCATATCTTTCTAATTGTGCAAGACCAATTGCCGCTAATATGTCAGGCATATTGTATTTGTAATAAAGACCTTTAATGTCGTATTCCCATGCACCTAATTTGGTTTTGGCTAATGCATCTTTATTTTGTCCATGTAAGGAATATAATTGTAAATCATTGTAAATCTTATCTACATCACCAATATTTATTGCAAGCATTCCACCTTCAGCTGTAGTAAAGTTTTTAACAGCATGGAATGAAAAAGACGCAATATCTTGGAATGATCCAATTTTTTTGCCTTTATAAGTTGAGCCTAACGCATGAGCGCTATCTGAAATCAAAGCTACTCTTCCCAATGATTCTTGAATTTCGTTTGAAGGTCTGAATATTGATTTCTTAGCTTCAATAATTTCGTAAATTTTATCGTAATCAACAGGAACTCCTGCGATATCAACTGGAATAATAGCCTTAGTATTTTCATTTATGGAATCATATAATTTATCATAATCCATAAAGTAGGAATCTTTTTGAACGTCTACTAATTTAATTGTAGCATCCAAATGATCTATAACTGAACAACTTGCAGTATAAGTGTAAGCCGAAGTAATACATTCATCCTTCTTACCATTTACGCCCAAAATCCTAAGCGCACATTCCAATGCAGCAGTTGCTGAATTGAAGCAACAAGTCTTTTTTGATTGTGTATATTCTTGTAAGTTTTTTTCTAATTGTTTGGTTTTTGGTCCAGTTGTAATCCAACCGGATTTTAATGCGTCTACCACTTCTTCAATTTCTTTATCAGAAATATCAGGTGGTGAAAATAAAATGTTCATAAACAACTCTCCTTATTTCACTAACTATATATTATACCACTAATCTGTGAAATTTTAGATATTAATAACGAAAAAGTTGACAAATTGTAGCATTCTTCCAAATTTAAAATTGAAATATTCATAAACATTTCATAATAAAATGATATAATAATTATAGGTGATAATATGAAAAACGAAATCTTGTTAAACAATGGTTTAAGAATCACAAAAGCAAGGAAACTTATGATATCGATTTTAGACAAAACAGAACAACCTATATCTGCAGAAGATTTGTATGAGATTTTTAAGGAGAAGGAAGAATCCAATTTGTCTACAATTTACAGAAATTTAAAAATATTAAAAAATAAAGGAATAGTTGAAATTGTATGTGAAATTGATGGTATTTCATACTACAGATTAAAAGGCAAAAAACATAAACACAGCATAATTTGTGAGTCTTGCGGCAAAATCATTCCTATCGATCATTGCCCTATCGAAAAAATAGAGACGGATTTGGAAAACAAAACCGGTTTCAAAATCGACTCACATACTCTTGAATTTAGAGGCGTCTGTCCGGATTGCCAAAATAAAAATAAATAAATTAAACAAAAGCATGACTTTGATGTAAGTCATGCTTTGTTTAATTTATTTGCCGTTTTTGACTTTTAAAATTTGAGACATTATCGAAATAGCTATTTCTTCTACAGATCCATCATCAATATCAAGCCCTACTGGAACATTAATACTATCGACTAAGCTCTTGTCCACATTTTTTTCTATCAAATTTCGTTTTAACGTGTCTGCTTTTTTCCTTGAGCCTAACATTCCGAAGTATTTATGAGGTTTGTTCAAAATATTAAAGGCAACTTCTTCGTCGTGCTTATGGTCTCTAGTTGCAGATATAATAAAAGTATCTGGTGTAAATCTCAAATCATCAATCGAATCTGCGATTTCTTTATTGATATATTTTTTAATATTAGAAAAATCTTCGTTATAAATGAAATCGTCCCTATCATCAACAACTATAACTTCAAAATTTGTTAAAGTTGCAATTCTGGCTAGTTTTTGAGAACAGTGACCAGCTCCAAAAATAATCAAAGTTGGTTTGGGAAAAAACACTTTACCAAATCCACTAGCTCTACCTCCACAACTCATACTAACTTTTTCTCCCTCATTAAGAACATAATCAAATTCGAAGTCACTATCTTTTTTTAAGTTTTCGATAGAATCTTTGATTACTTGGTGTTCGATAGCGCCGCCTCCTACAGTTCCAAAAGTTTTTCCGTCTTCACGAACAGCCATAATGTTTCCTTGTTTACCAGGAACTGATCCTCTATTTTTAAACAATGTTACCATCATACATTTATATCCATCTTCCAAAGACTTATACATTTCTAACAAAACATCATTTTGCATCCTTTTCTCTCCTGTTTTCTAACATCATAATCGCTTCCAAAACTGCCCCACCAATTGCTCTAGCTTTATCGCTAATTGTAAAACAATTTTCTACTTCTTCATATCTCGGATCAATATCAATTATTTTAAGTCCTTTTTTGACCTCAAAATTATCTCTAATCATTCCGCGTATAACGCCATCTAAAGTCGCTCTTATATAATTATCTCCGACTTTTGCTATAATCTCTTCCTTATTAACAATATCTGAAATACTTTTAATATGTGTAAATCGACCATCAAAATCAGAGTATATAACTCTTTCATTGGAAAATCCATCGATAATTCCTGGAATACTTGTGTTTTTCTTTGCGAATCCTTGTTCGATAATTCTAGCTAAATCATGACCACGCATAGTTTCAATCACAATATCGCAATCAACACCTGCTTCAAAACCAGGGCCTAATCCTATCGTAATCTCAGCCATACCTTTTTTAAGTCCAGTATTTTTCTTAGCTAATATAGCATCCACCACTACATCAAATTTCATCTTATTTAATATTGTAAGTTTTGGATCTACTATTATCACGGGATTGTATCGTTCTAAGTATTGTCCAATTTCATCTAAATTTTCGCACAAAACAGCTTCTATATCTTCTACAACTGTTTTTTTCTCATAAACCGCCTCAGAAAGTGACACTTTTCTTCTTATACTACTTGGATTTGAAACTTCAGTAACAATACATTTGACCCCAGCGCGAACAAGTTTTTGAATTGTACCTGTGGCTATATCACCTGCGCCTCTAACTAAACAAATTTTCTGCATTTAAAATCCTTTCATAATCTTCACTCGTGTCTATGTCCATTAGTTCTCTTTCAAAATTTACATCTACATATTTTACATCATTCAAATTCTTGTTTTTAACTATTGAACCTTTTTCATCGTTTTTCAGTGACAATAATTGATTGAAAAATTTATTGGAGAAAATTACAGGGTTTCCTATTTTGTCTTTGAATTTCAATTGACAAATCTTGTCTTTCTCAAATGAATTAATTAATTTTTCTATTGAAATTTCTGTTAATAATGGCTGATCAGAAACTAGAAAACAAATACCATCCATTTCTTTGAAATATTTGACTCCTAATTTGATTGATTCGCTTTGTCCAATTTCATTGTTAGGATTATTAATAGTTTTGATTCCGATTTTTTTGCAATATTTTATTATCGTAGAATTATTCGTAATTACAACTCTATCACAAAAGTTTGATTTTGCTACCAAATCAATAATATATTCAAAAATAAATTTATTATTATATTTCAGCATTAATTTGTCAGATTTCATTCTCTTGGACAAACCACTTGCCATT
The DNA here is from genome assembly GCF_052932165.1 of Finegoldia sp. P3-F-LR. NCBI lineage: Bacteria > Bacillati > Bacillota > Tissierellia > Tissierellales > Peptoniphilaceae > Finegoldia > Finegoldia sp. P3-F-LR. The sequence continues at coordinate 33,152 of NZ_JBRFJE010000013.1, forward strand.
ATTACTGCGCTTATTTTCAAAATTATCACCTAATCTATTATACACTTTTAGTTTACTGCAATCAAAAACCTCTTTATCTTAATTGATAAAGAGGTCTTTGGGATAAAAATTATTGTCTATTTAAAGCGCCTTCAACCATTTGCAACAATAATACTCTTGTTGTGATTTTTCCAACGCTATTTGCCAATACTTTTACGTTAACTTCTGGATTAACATCGCCAGATAATTTTCCGTTTTCATCCAAGCTAACTCCAACATCTACTACATAAGAATCTTCAGTAAAGTAAGAATCATCAAACATTTTAGCTTTTCCAACTGCAGTTACAACCAAATCAGCGTTTTTAGTAAATGATTTTATATCTTCTGTTCTAGAATGACACATTGTAACAGTCTTGTTTTCTTTTATAAGCATATTGAAAAGTGGTTTACCTAAAACTAATGATCTGTTTACGATTACTACGTTTTTAACGTCAAAGTTGTAGTATTTAACTATTTCAACAACAGCTCTAGCTGTAGCTGGATAATATGCATCTTCTTCTGCTGCCAAAACTTTTCCTAAGTTAACCATTCCCATCGCATCGATATCTTTTTCTGGAGCGATTATATATTGAATTTCTTTTTCCAATTTTTTATCTTTTAATGGTCTAAACATCAATATACCGTCGTGTGTTTCATTTAGTTCTTTTATAGTTTGGATTAATTTTTCATTTTCTCCTTCTTTTAAAACTATTTGATCACAAGTTATGTTCAACTTAGCGCAGTTGTTTTTTACAGCTTTTTCGTAAGAAATGTCTCCTGCATTTTCACCAACTCTTACAGTTGCAACCTTAACTTCTCTGCCTAATTTTTCTACACCATCGATAATTCTTTTACCTAAATCTTCTCTAAGTTCTTTAATGTCTAAAACATTCATAAAAGTATCCTTTCTATTTGTTCTTTTTTTGTATCATATATTACAAATCCAGCTTGACCATCTCTTGGATAAGTTACAGATCCTGGATTGATAACCCAAACGCCATCAATTTTTTCATTAAAATACCTATGCGTATGTCCATACAAACACATTTTGCAATTTAAAGATTTGCTCTTTTCGACTAATTTTGTCACTCCTGAAGATACATTGTACTTGTGGCCATGTGTTATGAAAATATTTTTATCAGAAATTCTAATAACCTTGTCATATTCACCACCAACAACATAAAAATCGTTATTTCCTTTTACATAAATGACTTCTACTTTTAATAAATCTTCAAGTAAAATTGCATCATCGCACACATCTCCTAAGTGAACGATGATGTCAATTTCTTTATCAAATAAATAGTCATAAACTTTTGCGATTTTGTTATGTGTATCACTAATTATTGCTACTTTCATTTAAACCTTTCAAGATGATTTTGGCGTTTTCCAAAGCTCTTTTTCTGTGACTAATCTTGTTTTTCTCACAATCTTCCATTTGTGCAAAACTTTTATCGTAGCCATCTGGCATGAATATACTATCATATCCGAAACCATGTTCTCCACACTCTTCTAATAAAATCTTGCCATCTACTCTTCCTTTTGCTTGATGAATTTCATTATTTGAATCTATGATTGTAATCACAGTTTCAAAATAAGCGCTTCTATCTTCTTTTTCTTTCAATTCAGATAAAAGTTTTTGACGATTTTCACTATCGTCGCATTCATCGCCCGCAAATCTCGCAGAGTATACTCCAGGTCTTCCATCCAAAGAATTTACGAAAAGCCCAGTGTCATCACTCATTACAATATCATCTGTGTATTTTTTTAAAAATTTAGCTTTGATAAGTGAATTGCCTTCCAAAGTTTCTGCATCTTCTACTGCATCTTCATTTATACCCAATTCGGATTTGGAATACACATCATAGTTTAAATCAGAAAGTATTTCTTTTATTTCAGAAACTTTCCCTTTATTTCCTGTAGATAAATATATTTTCTTCATTAGATTTTCTCTTTTATTAATTCATTGAATTTTTGAGGATTTCCTTTGCCTTTTGATTTTTTCATACATTGTCCAACTAAGAAACCAATCGCACGATCTTTACCATTTCTAATACTTTCGATTGATTCTGGATTTTCTGCTACCACTTCATCCACTATTTGTTGTAGTAAATTATCATCATCAACTTGTAATAATCCTTTTTCTTTGACATAAACTTCTGGGTCAAAGTTTTCATTGAACATTTCTCTCAAAACTTTTTTTGCAGTTTGATTATTTATTTTCTTAGCTGAAGAAAGTTTAATCAATTTTGCCAAATTTTCAGCAGACATATTCATTTCTTCTACTTCAATTTCATTTTCATTTACTTGACGAAGTACATCTCCCAATAACCAATTTGAAGATTGAACAGGATCATTAGAAATTTTTACAACTTCTTCGTAGTAGTCAGCCAAGTATCCATTTCTTGTAAGAATATCAGCGTCGTATTCATCAATCTCGTATTCGTTAATGAATCTTTCTTTACGCATTTGTGGAAGTTCAGGCAAATCATTTTTGATTTCTTCGATGTAAGATTGTTCCACATAAGTTTTAGGAATATCTCCTTCAACAGAAAATCTGTAATCATTTCCTTCTTCTTTGTGTCTCATTACTATTGTAGTTTGAGTGTCTTCATCCCATCTTCTAGTTTCTTTTTCGCCGATTTTATTTTCTTTTGCCAATTGTATATGCCTTGCTTGTTCGTAAACCAAAGCTTTTGAAACTGATTTGAATGAGTTCAAGTTCTTAATTTCAGAAATTTTAGTTTTAAAATCAGAATCTTCATCGTATACATTGATGTTAACATCGCATCTCAATGATCCTTCACTCATCTTAACATCTGATATCTTCAAATATTTAATTCTTTCTCTTAAAGTTTCTAAAAATTCTCTGGCTTCATCAGGAGTGCTCATATCTGGCTCACTAACTATTTCAATTAGTGGAACTCCCGCTCTGTTATAATCCATTAAAGTGTTTCCACTTTCGTTGTGGATTGATTTACCTGTATCTTCTTCTATGTGAATTCTTCTAATTCTAACTTTTTTACCTTTAGTAGATGATTTTAATTCAATATATCCATTTGTGCAAAGTGGTTGGTCTTCTTGCGTGATTTGATATCCTTTAACTAAATCAGGGTAAAAGTATTTTTTTCTGTCCATCTTAAATTCATTAGCAATGTCACAATCAAAAGCAAGTCCAGCCATGATAGCGTATCTTAAAGCTTCTTTGTTCATGTGAGGAAGTGCTCCAGGATGACCTAAACAAATCGGACATACATTTGTGTTTGGAACTTGTCCGAATTCATTCTTACAACCACAAAACATTTTAGTTTTAGTTGATAATTCTACGTGAATTTCCAATCCTATAAGTGTTTTTAAGTTCATGCTATCTCCTTTCAAACGCTAAAGCTGCATTCAATAAATTTTCTTCGTCGTGACTATTTGCAATTAGTTGCAAACTAGTTGATATTCCTGATTTGTAAGGAATTGAAATAGCACACAATCCACTCAAGTTTACAATTACATTGAAAATACCTGAATCGTATACAGCCAAAGGATCGTCTTTTCTACTGTCCAATTCGTAAGGTAAGCTTGTCATTGTAGGTGTAGCAATTAAATCAAAATCTTTGAAAATATTTTTAAATTCTTGTGAAAGTAGATTTCTAACTTTCAAACCTTGTTTGTAAACTTTTTGGTCATTGGAACTTGCTAGATAAAAAGTTCCCATAGCAATTCTTCTCTTAACTTCTTCGCCAAATCCTTCGCTTCTAACCTTAACGAACAAATCTCTCGTATTTTCATAATCATCTGTTAAATATCCATATCTAATTCCATCAAATCTTGACATATTAGATGACACTTCACTAGTAACTATTACGTTGTATAACGCATTTGCGTATTTTAAATATTCAAAGTCGATTTCTACTAGATCGGCTCCTAATTTTTTTAGAATCTCCAATATTTCTTGGTATTCTTTGATAACTGTTTCATCTTTGCTATATTTTTTTAAATCAACAACTGCAATTTTTTTGCCCTTAAAATCATAATCTTTCTTTTGAACATTTACTTCAAATTGAATTGTAGTCATATCATTGTCATCGTGACCTGCAATTACATTGTAAGTATCCATTATATCTTCAACAGAATTTGATAATATACCAACTTCATCCAAAGTATTTGCCATTGATTGAACTCCAAATCTAGAAATAGAACCATAAGTTGGCATAAATCCTACTACATTACAACAAGATGCTGGTTGTCTGCTAGATCCACCTGTGTCAGTTCCCAAACTTACAACAGCCATTTCAGCTTTGATACTGGCAGCTGATCCTGATGAAGAACCTCCTGGGATTAATTTTGTGTCTACAGGATTTTTTGTAGGGCCAAAATAACTTGTTTCAGAAGAAGATCCCATGGCAAACTCATCCATATTAACTTTTCCAACTATAACGCAGTCTTCTTCTTTTAATTTTTTGATTACAGTGGCATCATAAATTGAAACATAATCCTCTAACATTTTTGATCCACAAGTCATCTTCAAATCTTTTACATTGATATTGTCCTTAACGCTTACTGCAACACCGTACATTTTTCCCAACTTTTCGTTGTTTTTTGCTTTTTCAATTAGTTTTTCAACTTGTTGGTCAACGAATGATTTGTCGTAAGTTATGAACACATTCAAATCTTTTTTTGATTCTATTAATTTATCCAAATCATTGTAGTAGTCCCTTAAACTTTCAGGATTCTCTACAAATTTGTTTCTAAGATTTTCTATCATTATTCCACCACTTTCTTCAATTTAAAATAACCATACTCACGAGATTTTGCATTTTTTAACGCAACTTCTCTTGGAATTGATTCTTTTGGTGTATCTTCTCTAAGTATACTGTGATATTGTGGCAAGAATTCCATATATTCCACTCCTTCAGTATCACATTCCATAATCATACTTGCAAAATCCAATACAGTATTATATTTTTCATATAAATCATCTACGTTTTCAGTTAACTCTAGGTTAGCCAAATCATAGATTTTTACTACTTCATCTCGATTAATCATACTAACTCCTTTTTAATTCATGATTAAATTTTATCATAAATAAATTAAATTTATAAGTTGTTTAGGAATGAATTCAATTCATCTTCTGTCATTAATTTTACACCCAAATCCTTCGCTTTTGTAAGTTTGGATCCAGCTTTTTCTCCATACACCACATAATCAGTATTTTTGGATACAGAAGATGAAACTTTTGCTCCCAAATTAGATAACTTATCTGTAAGTTCTTTTCTAGAATAATTCACCAAACTTCCTGTCAAAACAAAAGTTAAATTATCCAATTTCTTTTCAATATTTTCAGGGTTTTTAATTTTAATTCCTTTTGAAAGAAGTGAATCAATAGAATGAGAAATAGTTTCGTCATGGAAAAATTCTACGATTTCTTCTGCAATTACATTTCCAATATCTTCGATTTGAATTAATTCTTCAAACTTCGCTTCTCTCAAATTATCAAAGCTTTTATATTTTTGTGCCAATTCAAAGCTTGTCTTCTCACCAATTTCAGGAATTCCCAATGCAAAGATGAAATTAGCCAAATCAACATTTTTACTTTTTTCAATTGCATTGATAAGATTTTGGCTCTTCTTTTCTTTAAAGCCTTCTAATTGCATCAACTGTTCTTTTTTTACATCGTAGATTTCTTCTATTGATGTGATGTTTAGTTTTTCTAGCAGAACTTCCAAAGTTTTTTCGCTTAATCCATCGATGTTCATTGCATTTCTACTTGCAAAATGAACCATTCTCTTAACTAATTGTGGAGTACAACTCATTGAGTTTGGACAGAAAATATGAACTCCATCTCTAAATAATTCACTGTGACAATATGGACAGTAATGCGGGATTTCAATTTCTTTGGTATCTTCTTGCTCAGGATTTACGACTCCCATTATTTCTGGAATTACATCGTTTGATCTTCTAATGAAAACTTCTGAATTCAATCTTACTTGTTTTCTTTCAATATCGTCAATATTATTAAGTGTAGCTCTTTTTACAGTTACATTACCAATTTCTACAGGCTCCAACAAAGCCGTCGGAGTTACTTTTCCAGTTCTTCCAACATTCCATTCCACTTCTTTGACAATTGTTGTAAATCTTTCAGGTTCAAATTTATAAGCTATTGCCCATCTTGGAAATTTATTAGTATAGCCTAATTTTTCTCTTGTTTTAAAATCATTTACTTTAATTACCACACCGTCTGTCAATACGTCAATTTCATTTCTTAATTCAAAAATCTCGTCAATAAATTCTGAAATTTCTTCGAATGATGTTGCGTGTTTTTCGTATGGATACAATTTGAAATAATTATCTTTCAAAAATTTCATCATTTGTTCTTGAGTTTCAAGACCGTTTTCTTCCAAATAATTTACATTGTAGAAATAAGCATCCAAGTTTCTTTCTCTTGTAACAGCTGGGTCTAAATTTCTAAGAGCTCCTGCTGCTGCATTTCTAGCATTTTTTAGCTTTGGTTCATGAGTTTGGTTGTATTTTTCTAATGATGAAAGTGGCATTACTCCTTCGCCTTGAATTTCCATCAATCGTGTGTCTTTTATTTTCAAGGGAATTGAATTGATAGTTCTCACTTGGCTTGTAATAACTTCTCCGATAGTGCCGTTACCTCTTGTAGTAGCCATTACCAAATATCCACCGTCATAAGTCAAATTTACTGTCAAACCGTCAAACTTAAATTCTACATAAAATTCAACAGTTGGCAATTTATTTACATGGTTTTTATTGTAATTTTCTACAAACTCAATGGTTTTATTGACCCAATTTCTAACTTCTTCTTTGCTTTGCGCTTTTCCTAAACTGTACAAAGTATTCAAGTGCACATGCTTTTCAAATCCCGATAAAACTTCTCCACCAATTCTATTTGTAGGAGAATTTGGTAGAATAATTCCCGTCTCTTTTTCAAGATTTACAAGCTCATCATACAAAACATCGTACTCTGAGTCCTCAATCAAAGGATCGTCCAAAGTATAATAATGAAAAGCGTATTTATTTAGTATGTCTACTAAATATTTTATTCTGTCTTCCTTTTCCATTATTCAACCCTTGTTAGTGGTGCTAGTGATGAATTTAGCTTCTTCAATCCTTTTTTGTCGAAATTAATCGTCAACTCATCTCCATTGTCTTTTTCTACAATTCCAACGATTACACCAGTTCCGAACTTTTTGTGTGAAACCTTATCTCCAGCTCTGTACTTTTCATTGTTTTTAGTAACAGTATTTTGTTTTTTAGTGATTGAAGCTGATGCTTCTGTCCTGTAATCGTCAACTACTTTTGTGTTGAACGATTCTCTAAAACTAACCTCTTTATTAGGAGATTCGTCTTTATATTTATTTTCCATTTCCTCTATAAACCTCGATTCAGCTTTTGTTTGAAATTCATTAAATCTTCTTCTCGATTGTACACTTGTAATGTACAATTTTTTCCTTGCCCTTGTGATTGCCACGTAGCACAATCTTCTCTCTTCTTCTACATCTTCATCTACTCTTGATGGAATAGTACCTTCTTCTAGCCCAGTGAAAAATACAACATCAAACTCCAATCCTTTTGCCGCGTGGATTGTCATCATTGATACACCTTTAGTATTGTCATCTGTTTTATCCAAATCAGTCATCAAAGAAGATGTTTCCAAATATTCTCTCAAGTTTTTATCAGGATTATCTTGAACAAATTGATATAAAGACGAAATGTATTCGTCAATATTTTCCAACCTTGTCTTATCATCTCTATTAGTTGATTTTTCTAGATTCGCTCTGTATCCTGTTTTATCCAAAATATATTCCATAAGTTCTGCAACATTCAAATCGTCTTTTGGAAAGCTTTTGATTAAATAATAAAACTCTTGAAGTTTTTTTGCTGTAACATTTGAAAAATCAGGAAGATCTGTGTTTTTGATGTATTCCATCATGCTAATTCCTCTTGCTTGAGAATATTGCAACAACTTATCCATAGTTGTTTTGCCAATTCCTCTTTTCGGCTCATTGATAATTCTATTTAATGCCATATTATCATTCAAATTTTCAACAATTCTAAGATAACTAACACAATCTTTGATTTCTTTTCTATCGTAGAATTTCAATCCACCTACAACTCTATTAGGAATTCCTAGTCTATTCAATTTTTCTTCGAAGAGTCTTGATTGTGCATTAGTTCTGTACAAAATCGCCATTTCTTCGTATGGATTTTGTCGATATCTTTCTTGCTCAATCCATTGAACCACTTGGTCTGCCTCATCTAAATCAGAATACATTCTCCTATATATAGGCATATCCCCTTCATTTTTTGCAGTCCACAAATTTTTATCTTTTCTGAGTGAATTGTTTTTAATCACAGTGTTTGCCAAATCCAAAATAGGTTGTGTTGAACGATAATTTTGTTCCAATAAAATAACTTTTGCATTCTTAAAATCTTTTTCAAAGTTTTGAATGTTTTGTATGTTTGCTCCTCTCCAACCGTAAATTGATTGGTCAGAATCTCCTACACAGCAAATATTATCGTTTTTAGAAACCAAATTTTTGATAAGCTTGTACTGAGTATCGTTTGTATCTTGGTATTCATCGACAAACACATACTTAAATCTTTCAGAATATTTTTCTCTCAAGTCGGGATTTTCTTCGAACAACAAATTAGTCTTCACAATCAAATCATCAAAGTCTAACGAATTGTATCTTTTTAATTTGTGTTCGTATTTTTGGAATAATTCCATAGTAAAAGTGCTTAAACTTATATCAAAATCTTCTTTGTCGATATTTTTTTCTGTAGCACCTGCGTTTTTTAATCTAGAAATTGTATTGATTTCGTTTTTGATTTCGACATTTTTAGGATCTACTCCCATATCCTTTAAACATTCTTTTACAAGAGATATTTGATCTGCTCTGTCATAAACTGTAAAGTTTCTTTCGAAACCAATTCTTTCTATTTCTACTCTCAATATTCTAGAACAAATGGCATGAAAAGTTCCTATCCACATGCTGTCTACGTCTTCTTGTAAGATGTTTTCAACTCTTTCTTTCATTTCTTTGGCAGCTTTGTTTGTAAAGGTAATTGCCAAAATTTCGTATTTTGAGCACAATCCTTTTTCCAAACAATACGCAATTTTCGTAGTCAAAACTTTTGTTTTACCACTTCCTGCTCCTGCCAATATCAACATAGGACCATCTGTATTTTCGACTGCTTCTCTTTGTCTGTCATTTAAATTATCTAAATTCATCATAACTCCTTATGTATCAATAAAAAAATAAGTCGCTACAACTTATTTTTTCAAATATATATTCGTCTATGTTTTCTAATGTTCATTTAGGAATAATTGCAACTATTCCTCCTCATTATTATATCACAACTATCTGATTAGGCCGAAATAAATTAGAACCAATACACCAAGAGCTATTCTGTAATAACCGAACACTTTGAAATCATTGTTTTTGATGTAATTCATTAAGAATTTAATTGTGATTACAGATACAATAAAACTTACTGCAGTTCCCAATAATAACACGAATGCTTCCATTTCTGTAAAACTAAATCCAAATTTCACAAGTTTTAGTAAACTTGCTCCAAACATTGTTGGAATTGCCAAGAAAAATGTAAATTCAGCTGCAATTGTTCTGGATAATCCTATGGCAATACCTCCCAAAATCGTAGCTCCCGAACGTGATGTACCTGGGAATACCGCTGCAATTACTTGAAATAATCCTACGATAAAAGCTTGTTTGTAAGTGATTTTATCAATACTATCGACTAGTTTTTTGTGTGATTCTTTGTTTTTGTTTTCAATTATAATAAAAAGAATACCGAAAATTATTAGTGCTAATGAAATTACAAAATAATTATAAAAGTGTTCTTCGATAAAATCATCAAATTTTATACCAATAATTGCCGCTGGAATGCACGCTACAATTATTTTTGCCCACATTATCATTTTGCTTTTACTGATTGATACAAGATGAGTTTTACCTTTTTTGAATGGCCACACTTTGTTCCAATAAATTACTACAACTGCCAAGATTGCTCCCAATTGAATTACAACTGTGAACATTGATTTGAAAGCATCTGACATGTTTAGTTTTATAAATTCGTCCAATAATAAAATATGACCAGTAGAACTAACTGGTAACCACTCTGTTACTCCTTCAATAATTCCTAAAAGAATAACTTTTAATATTTCTATAAACATATTTCCTCCAATTTCTTAACTACTCATATTATATGAAAAATCCGTTTATTATTCAATCTCAAATGAAAAAAGTGCAAAAGAATTTCTCTCGCACTTTCTAGGTTAATTTGCTTTTATATCAGCCCATATATCATCGTATTTTTCTACAAAATCTGATGGGTCTTTAAATATTTCCATATTTTTATGCTTTGATAAATCAGGATAAGCTGTATCATCTTCCTGGATTTCCTTGTCCAAAAGTTTTTTGGCTTCTGTAGATGGAAGAGAATAACCAATATACTCGGCATTAACTTTTGCATTCTCAGGATCTGTCAAAAAATTTATAAATTTTTCGGCATTTTCTTTGTGTTTTGCATTTTTCAAAATAGCTAATGTATCAAACCATAAATTTGATCCTTCCTTTGGAATTACATATTCCAAGTTTTCATTCTCACTCTTTGCGACAATCGCATCTCCGGAATACATCACAGCAATGTCCGCTTCTTCATTTACCATTTGATTTTTCGTTTCGTCTACAAGATAAGCAAGTACAATGTCTTTTTGTTTAATCAATGATTCTTTTGCTTTCTCTAACTCAGCTTCATTTCTAGAATTCATTGAATACCCTATTCTTTTCAAAGCTACTCCTAGAATATCTCTTGTGGAGTTCATCATTATGATATTGTCCTTGTATTTTTCATCCCACAAAATATTCCAGCTATCCACATTTTCTTTTACCTTATTTTTATTGTAAAGAATTCCTACAGTTCCCCACATATATGGAACTGTGTATTCGTTTTTGGGATCATAATCCAAATTTCTAAACTTCTCATCGATGTATTTGAAATTTGGAATTTTGCTGTAATCAATTTTTTCAAGCATTCCTTGTTTAATCATTTTTTCAGCCATGTAATCTGAAGGAACCACAACGTCGTAATTGTTGCCTCCTTCTTTTACTTTCATGTACATATCTTCGTTTTGCTCAAAAGTGTCATATATTACTTTAATTCCCGTTTCTTTTTCGAACTTTTCTATCAAAGCTGGCTCGATGTATTCTCCCCAATTGTATACATACAAAACATTTGAATCATCTTTAGAGCAAGAAGTTAAAACCAATATAGTTAATAAGAATAATAAAATTTTTTTCATCTTACAATTCCTCCAATAGATTTGTTCTCTTGTGAAGAATCAATAATAGAATAACCATTACTAAAAACATAATAGTACTCAACGCATTAATTGCTGGATTTACACCTTTCTTTGCCATAGAGTACACAGTAACGGATAAGTTTGACACGCCATGACCTGTTGTAAAGAAACTTATTACAAAATCATCAATACTAAGTGTAAATGCCAACAAGCTTCCTGAAAATACTCCCGTTTTTATTTCTGGCAGCACAACTTTTCTCAAAGTATAAAAAGGAGTTGCTCCCATATCCATTGCGGCCTCTGGCAAGAATTTATTCATTTGCGATAATTTCGGCAACACCGCAAGTATTACATAAGGAGTTGTAAATGTGATGTGTGACAATAACATCGTGAAAAATCCGAATGGAAAATTCATCAAGTTAAATATTACCATCAAACTTACTGCCGTCACTATATCAGGATTTAAAACAGGAAGATAATTCATATTTAAAAGCAAAGTTTTCTTGTAACCTCTCAAATAATAAATTCCTATTGCTGCTATTGTTCCTAAAATTGTAGCAATTATTGTAGCTAATATGGCAATTAGTATTGTGGTTTTAAAAGAAGACAAGATTTCTTCGTTATGCAATAATTCCTTGTACCATTTGAATGTAAATCCTACCCAGCTTCCTTTCAAACGAGAATCATTAAATGAAAATACCATTAATACAGCAATTGGTCCGTAAAGAAATAAAAATACCAATGCCAAATAAAATTTCTTAAAAAATTCCTTCATTTTATTCTCCTTTCTCATTTGTAAAAGCTAATGAAATTAAAATCATAACTATCAAAACAACAGAAATCGCACTACCATAATGCCAGTTTCCTGCTATTCTAAATTGATGCTCAATTATATTACCAATCAAATTGTATTTGTTACCACCAAGCAATGCAGATATTTCGAATGTAGATATCGCAGGAATAAACACCATAGTAATTCCTGTAATAACTCCAGGCAAACTCATCGGAAACACTACTCTCAAAAAAGTTTGCAACTTTGATGCTCCTAAATCGTAACTTGCTTCTACTAGTGAATAATCTGATTTGTCTAGTATTGAGAAAATAGGAAGTATCATAAAAGGTAAGAAATTGTAAACCATCCCCATTAAAATAGCTCCTTCAGTGTAAAGCATTTTTATTGGAGAAAAACCAAAATGTATCAACACACTGTTGATTATCCCGTTTTTACCAGTTAAAATAATCCACGCATAAGTTCTCAACAAAAAGTTCATCCACATAGGAATAACTATCATAAGCATCAACACAGCCTTGTATTTTTTGTCTACTTTACTGATAAAATAAGCTGTTGGATAACCTATCAGCAAACAAATCACTGTACTTATAAAAGCCAATCTTATTGAATTCAAAAGCACTTTTACATATTTTGATGTAAAAAATCTATGAAAGTATTCCAGCGAAAATTGTGGATTGGAAAAATCTCTCAATGATCCAGTTGTAACTGAATAATAAACTATAAGAAACAACGGAAACACAATGAAAAATAATATCCAAATAGCGTAAGGAATGGATAATTTCTTAAGCTTCATTGTCGCACCTCTTCATAATATGAATATTATCTGGATCAATGTTAATGCCTACAATACTTCCTTGAGGTTTGTTGATAGTTGATTGTGCCTTGTATTTGAAATCTCCAGTATCCACAAACATTTCGTAGTGAATTCCTTTGAACCTGTCGCTAATAACTGTCCCTTTGATTTGTCCTTTTTCTGGAGCAACTATCTCCACATCTTCAGGTCTAATAACTACTTGTACACCTTCGTTTTTCTTAAATCCTTTATCCACACACTTCCATTTATGATTGGAGAATTCTACCATGCAATCTTCTAAAAATATCCCGTCAATTATGTTACTTTCGCCAATAAATTTAGCTACAAACTCATTCTTAGGTTCATTGTAGATATCTTCTGGTGTTCCTATTTGTTGAATTACACCATTATCCATAACAACAATAGTATCGCTCATAGTTAAAGCTTCTTCTTGATCGTGTGTTACATAAACAAATGTAATTCCTATTCTCTCTTGAATATTTTTGAGTTCGTTTTGCATTCCTTTTCTCAACTTCAAATCCAATGCACCCAAAGGTTCATCTAACAACAAAACACTTGGCTCATTAACCAAAGCTCTTGCTATAGCAATTCTTTGTTGTTGACCACCACTCAAATTATTTATCTTTCTTTTTTCAAAACCAGACAAATTTACAAGTTTCAAAACTTCTGTTACTTTTTCTCTGATTAATTTTTCGTTCATTTTTTTGATTCGCAAACCAAAAGCTATGTTTTCGAAAACATTCATATTAGGAAATAGAGCGTATTTTTGAAAAACCGTGTTCACATTTCTCTTATAAGGTGCAATATGACTGATGTCTTTTCCTTCAAAAATAATCTTTCCAGTATCTGGAGTTTCAAATCCAGCAATTAATCGCAAAGTCGTAGTCTTTCCACAACCTGACGGTCCCAATAATGTCAAAAATTCTTTATTTCTAATGTAAAGATTCAAATCTTTTAAAATATGTTCATCTTCAAAAGATTTATTAATACCGATTAATTCAATGATATTATCCATTAAACATTCCCCCTAAAAATTTGGTGGTGACATAATCCATATCACCTTGCAGATTTTTGTGCCATTATTTTCTAACATTCTAGTTTTATTGCACTTCGTGTAAAAACAATCACCTTTGTTTAGTTTATATATTTCATTGTCGAGATAAATGTTGCAACTTCCTTCAAGTACATACCCAAACTCTTCGCCTTCAAATGGATTGTATTCTTTAGTTTCTCCTTTTTGATTAAGCGTAATTATAACAGGCTCCATAGTGTTGACTTGAGATTTTGGAACTAGCCATGTAATAGTAGAATTCATGCTCAAATCTTCACTTGATTGATAGTCGTCTTTTGTGAAAATCTCTTTTACTGTAGGCTTATCCATAAAAAAAGTTGCCATATCAGTTCCCAAAGCATTTAATAAGTCATTAAGTGAATCTACAGAAGGACTTGTCAAATCTCTCTCTAATTGTGATATGAAACCTTTTGTCAAATCAGACCTTTCTGCCAATTCTTCTTGGGTCAATCCAAGTTTTAACCTCAATGATCTTATTTTTTCTCCTATTTCCATTACTATCTCCTTACTTAAAATATTAAACCAAAAGTATTATAACATAAAAGCGTATAAAACTAAACAAAAAGTTAAAAATATTTTACTAAGTTTTCGCAAAAAAATACTCTCAAAATTAATTGAGAGTATTTCATAAATTTGATTAAAAGCTTCTTCCAGCTCCTCCGCCTCCGGATGAGCCTCCTCCTCCAGAGAATCCACCGAATCCTCCAGAAGATCCGCCGCCAAAACCTCCGCCGAATCCGCCGAAGTCATCATCATCGAATCCTCCTCCAAATCCAGGGAAGAATATTGTACCACCACGTCTTCTGCCTCTGTATCTATTATTTCTACGATTATTTCTTGAGATAAAGTACAAAACAAGCAGAATTATTACCATTCTTAGTACAGAATTAAAAACTTGTGGATCTGTTTTTCTGTTTAAATTTTCTTGATATTTGTCAAAATCTCCAGTTAATTCAACATCATATTCAGCAGCAACTTCACTGACAACTGCATTGAATCCTTCTTGTAGGGCATTAGAATAATTTCCATCTTTTAAATCATCTAGCATATATTCATCAATTATCCTACCAACCTTACCGTCGTTAAGTCTTCCTTCAATTCCATAACCTGTAATGATATTGATGTGACGATTACGACCCTTAGGTTCATTTAAATCTTGTGACAATAAAATCAGAACCCCATTTTTCTTAGTGGCATCTCCTATTTTCCATTTATTGAACAAATCAACGCCATAATCAACCGGATCTCTTCCTTTTAAATCTTTTATGGTTACAACAAGTACTTGTGAGCCTGTTTTTTGCTCAAGTTCTACATTCGTCTTAACTATTTTATCTTTAACTTCCTGGCTAATCACACCCATCTCATCAAGATAAAAAGTATCCGGTGATTTCGGCAAATCTTGGGCAAAAGCATTTACATTAAAAATTAATAAAAAAGCTAAAACAAATGAGAATATCAATCTATATTGCTTTCTCATTATTTATTTGTCCTATTCAAAATTAACTTGTGGTGCTTTTTGTGCAGAAGCATCTGCTTCAAAGTATTTTTCAGAGCTGAATCCCATTAATCTAGCAAATATTACTGTTGGGAATCTCTTAACTTTTTGATTGTATGATTTTACAACTGTGTTGTAATTCTTTCTTTCTGTAGCGATTCTGTTTTCTGAACCTGCTAATTCATCCATAAGTTGTGTAAAGTGGGTATCTGATTTTAATTCAGGATATCTTTCTACAACAACATTCATACCATTTAATGCACTTGTCAATTCATCATTTGCTTTTGCTAATTCTTCTGGATCTTTGGCATTCTTTACCCCAGCTCTAGCTTCAGAAACTTTGATGAATACATCTTCTTCGTGCTTTGCAAATCCTTTTGCTGTGTTAACCAAGTTTGGAATCAAATCCGCCCTTCTTTGAACAACGTTTTGAACTTGTGCATAAGCCTCATTCACATCTTCCTTTGATTGAACCAATCCATTGTATTGTGGCACTAATAATAATGCTAACACAACAATAATACCTATAATAACTCCTGCTTTTTTCATACTTCCTCCTATTGTCTAATCTTAATTAATTCCATATTATCTATACATTCTTGAACCAAACCTTCAATATCTAAGTTTTCTTCTTCTCTTTTGACATCGTAAATTCTTGGTTTAGTAACTGGTCTTTTCGGCGTAAATACCGTGCAACAATCTTCAAAAGGCAAAATCGATGTTTCGTACGTTCCTATTTCTCTTGCAATTTCTATGATTTCTGTTTTATCACTTGCAATTAAAGGTCTTAAAATAGGTAGACTTGTAACTTCATTAATTACTGAAACCCCTTGAATAGTTTGACTTGCAACTTGTCCCAAGCTTTCTCCTGTAATCAAGGCATCAATTTTGTTTTCATTTGCAATTCTTTCTGCAATTCTCATCATAAATCTTCTAGAAATGATAGTCATCATTCTTTCCTTGCAGTTTTTGGTGATAGCTTTGTATACTGGAAGCAAGTTCACAGAATAAAAGTTAATATTACCAGTATAATACGAAACTTCCTCTGCTAATTGCTTAACCTTTTCAAATCCTCTTTGACTTGTAAATGGATAGCTATGGAAGTGTAAACAATCCACACGAACTCCCCTTTTTGCCATAAGAAAAGCAGCCACAGGACTATCTATACCACCTGATAATAACAATAAACCTCTTCCAGAACTACCAATTGGAAGACCACCCCAACCTTTTATTCTATCTGTGTAAACATAACAATTATCCTTAATATCTACATAAACAAAAAAGTCAGGATTTTTGATGTCAACCTTAACATAATTTCCATATTTTTTTAATATAGTACCACCTAAAAGTGGATTTAACTCAGGCGATTTAGGTTCAAAATTTTTGTCAACTCTATGAACATCAACTTTGAAGGTTTGAAGTTTATCTTCGATAATTTTATCTTCTACTATCTTTAATACCCCGTCTTGCATACTTTCAACCGTTTTTTCACATTTTATGCAAGGACTAATGTACACAATTCCAAAAACTTTTTTAATATGATCTATAATTTCATCAAAATCATTGACATCAGCCTTGATGTACAACTTACCTTGCTCTTGATAATATTCTTCAATTTTATAATCAGAAATCGCATCCAAAATCTTACTTATTGCACGCTTCTCAAAAGTGTGTCTGTTTTTTCCTTTTAATGTTAGTTCTCCAAAACTAACCGATATATACCAATCTAACATTTATCTCCTCATAATATCTCTAATATCTTCTAATCTAAGCTTTAATTTCTCTACAAACACATCCAAAACATCCTCAGGCGTATCATCTGTAAATGAAATTCTTATACATCCATCTGAAAACTCGTCAGGTGTGTTGATGCTTTGTATAATTCTCGATTTTTTTGAACCATTGCATGCACTCCCAGTAGAAATGTATATTTCATCTTGTTCCAAATAGTGTAGCAATACTTCACTCTTAATGTAATTAAAGCACACATTCGTAATGTATGGACTATATCCTTCTAGCTTAGAATTAAAATACACACCGTCAATTTTTGATAATTCATTCATCAAATATGACTTCATCTTGTATAATCTGTCGTAAGTCTCATCAATTTTTGAAAAAACTTCTTCACTCGCGCATTTCAATGCCACAATTCCCGCTACATTTTCGGTTCCAGGAGAAATTCCAGACTCTTGTGATCCACCTATTATAAGAGGCTTAACCCTTTCAGGATTTCTAATGAAAATCGCACCAATTCCTTTTGGAGCGTGAATTTTATGACCACTAATTGTGTAGAAATCAATCTTCGCTTCATTAATATCCAATTTAATTTTGCCAAAACCTTGAATCCCATCAACATGAAACAAAGTATTAGGGTTTTTTTCTTTAATTTTCTTGCCCAATTCTGTTATTGGAAGAATTTTACCAGTTTCATTATTAACATGCATAACCGAAACTAAACGTGTTTTTTCATTTATCAAATCAATAATATCTTCTACTTTAAAATCATCACTTACATTTACAAAATGAACAGTCCTATTTTCCTTCAACTTATTATAAGTTTTAAACACAGAAGAATGTTCTATATTTGTAGTTATAAATTCTTCTTTTTTATCATTAGTAACACTTCCATTGATAGAAATATTATTACCTTCAGTTCCGCAAGATGTAAAAAACACATTCTCTGGCCTAACATTTAATAAGTTTGCAATTGAATTTCTGGAATCAGTAACAAGCTTTTCCGCTCTCATTCCAAAATCGTATAAACTTGAAGGATTTCCAAAATCAACAGTCATTGCATTAACCATTTCTTTTACCGCATTTTCTGACACTTTCGTAGTAGCAGCATTGTCTAAATATATCATTATATCCCTTCATTTCTATTTAAAATCATACTAATATTATAACATGTAGAGAAAATTTACCAAAATAATAGTATAATGGAAATGGTGATAAAATGAATGAAAATCAGGCTGTTATAAATATAGAAACAACAGGAATAGATCCTCACAAAAACCATATTTATTTTATAAATATCTTTACAAATGATAGATATTATAATTTCTACTCAAAAAATAATGAATCTGAAGAAAAAATCATAAAATCAGCTTATAAAATCTTACAAAACAAACAAATTATTAGCTTTAGTAAATTTGACGTAAAATTTATCAATACAAAATTAATAAAATACACAGAATTTGATGTGATTAACAATTGCATTTATTTGCAAAAATTAATTAGAAATTACTACAATTCAAAATTCACTTCCATTAAAGCAAAAGATTTGGCATCAAAATTATTCGATATTAATATAGATGATAAATCAAAATCAGTGAATCTATACAAAAAGATTTCAAAATCAAATCGTATTTCAGATGAATTAATAGAATTTGCCAAAACATCCATGAATTTTAAGATAAAACTGTACAATTATATGATAAAGTTTTTTGAGGAAAAATGTGATACTTTTAATATGTACTCAAAATTCGTTAGATATTTGTTGTATGATGTAAAGAAAGTAAAAAATAACTTAGAAATTAGTTTGATTACAGATAATAAAATGGAAATTGATGCCATGTATGAATCAACTCAAATCAAATCGCAAGGAATGTTTATAACTTTATGTTTGAGTTTGCATGAAGGATACATTGATGATGATTTTGTGGAATGCACAATGACAAGTATGGACAACAATTATAATTTAATAAACAATTACTATCCTTTAGTCATAAATGAAGAGTTTATTTATGATAATATTAAAGAATTAGTAAAATACACACTTACGGAGATTTTTAATGAATAAAAAGACAAAACAAATATTGTTTGCAATATTAGGAAACTTAATAATCGGATTTAGTATAGGAATACTCAGACTGTCAAAATTAGGCGTAGATCCTCTTAGTTTTATGAATAGTGGATTTTCAGACTTTTTGAATAAAGATTTTGGAACTGTAATTACTGTAACCAATTTTATATTAATCGTTATAGTATTTTTCGGTCACAGAAAATCTATCGGACTTGGAACAGTTATAAATATGGCGACTGTAGGTTACAGTGCTGATTTTTCGTATATGCTACTAAAATTTATGGATACTGACAAATTTTGGGTGAACTTTATTCTGTTGATAATTGGAATAAATGTTATGAGTATAGGAGTTGGAATTTACTTGGAAGCTGACCTAGGTGCAAGTGCTTATGACGCTATGCCCTATGTTGTGGACAATATAGTTAAAAGAGATTTATCATATAAGTATACAAGGATCGTATTAGATATAATATGCATTGTAGTTGGCCTATTATTTGGAGAACAAATAGGAATAGGAACTATATTTTTAGGATTTTTATCAGGACCGTTAATTGTTTTTTATAGGAATTTAGCTAAAAAATTAATTTTTGAAGAGATTTAAAAATATTTAATTATTTGTATTGAATAATCCTTAATTTTGATTATAATAAAAGTAAGTAGAATAATAAGTAACTGGAGGAAATTATGAAACTACAAACGTTAAAAAAGAAGAAAAAAGGGTTTACATTACTAGAATTATTGGTTGTATTAGCTATACTTGCAATACTTATAGCAATAGCCATCCCTGTCTACAAAAACCAAAAAGAAAAAGCAGCCAGAACAGCTCATAACGCAAACGTAAGAGTCTTAGAAACAGCTGTGGAAAGTTATAAACAAGATAATGATGGTAAATTACCTGGAGATATTAAAGAACTTGCTACAGGTGGTTATATTAAAAGTGTACCAAATATTCCAGCAGGTGCAGTCAAGGATACAGATGCAAAAGAATATGGTATAGACAAGGATGGTAATATAAAACCAGGTGAAGTCGATAAAGATGATAAATTAAACTCTGTTAGCACTGAAACAACCACAACAGAAGGTAAGTAAAACTAAATAATAAAACTTAAAAAAGATAGCTAAAATCATGACCTGAACCCCAAAATCCGGAATACGGATGGAGGGGTTTTTGTATGCCAAAATACACAAAAGAATTTAAAATAAAATTAGTACTAGAATACTTATCAGGTGAATCAGGAGGACTTAAATCAATA